>DAIQNP010000315.1:0-3207 GCA_036788335.1 Erythrobacter sp. | reverse complement strand
GTGCGCCGGTTTCGGGCATTGCGCGTCCGGTCAGGTGCTGGTGGATCACCGATACCGCCAGCGGTTCCGAAACGAGGTGGATCGCGGGCAGTCCGGCCTTCATTGCCGTGCCGATGTCGGCCCATAGCCGGTCCGTGTCGTAATATTGGTAGGTCGTATCGCGGTGGTGGAACTGTGTTGCGGCAAAACCCGCGGCGTTCACTGCCTCCTCCAGCGCCTGACGGCGCGGATCGCGGTCCAGCGTCGGCCGTTCGAGCCGCAGCATCCCCGCCACTGCAGCGGGCCTGTAAAGGCTCGTTACCCATAGGCCGAGCGACCTATCAAGCACGCCGAGCAGATCCCCCAGCCGCTCGCGCGTCAGCATCGAGGGCATGGGGTTCATCAGGTCGAAGATGAAGTTCTTGCGCAGGCCCTGCCCGAACAAGGCTGGCAAACGGACGATCAGCGACTGCTGGAAGCGATCCTCGACGAAGGCCTCGAGCAGACGCCGGTGGCGGCCATAGGCCAGCGTATCCTGGAAAGCTTGCGTGGCTTCATCCTCGCCCCCGGCGAAATCGGCCAGCACCGCGATCGAGGAGATGAGGACGAAACGTTCAGCCTCAATCGAGGACAAATGCCTGATCAGGTTGTCAATCTGCGCCCTGTCGCGTTCAGGGGCGCTGTTGGCTTCCAGCATCGATCCTGGTGCGGCCGCGCAAACCACGGTGCCGAATTCCCGGTTTGCAATGTCACTGATGGTGCCGCTGTTGAACCGCGCAGCGAAGGTGGTCTGGCGCAGCAACGCTCCGCCGACAAAGCCGGTGTGACCTACAAGGCAATCAGCCCGGTCCATCGCATCGCAACCCTTTGTCTCGCACCGCCGCACCGGACGCGCCCCTGCAAACAGAGGATGACGTAGCCGGTCACAAGTGGCCTAAATGAAGATAATCTCCATAAGGTTAATTGCGGCCGGGCGCGGTGGCGTGATGCGGCAAGGTGCGCTGGCAGGGGTGCGCGTATCCTCCGCTCTTGCTCTATTCGACCGGCAGGAACTCCGGCACCGACAGATACCGCTCCCCGGTATCGTAGTTAAAGCCGAGTACGCGCGCGCCAATAGGCAACTCTGCAAGCTTCCCGGCAATTGCCGCCAGCGTTGCGCCCGAGGATATGCCTACCAGCATCCCTTCTTCCCGTGCTGCGCGGCGAGCCATTTCCTTGGCATCCTCGGCTCCTACCGTGATCGCGCCGTCGATGACGCTGGTGTGGAGGTTGCCGGGGATGAAGCCCGCGCCGATGCCCTGGATCGGGTGCGGTCCGGGCTGGCCGCCGCTGATCACGGGAGAGGCTTCGGGCTCGACCCCCCAAGCCTTCATCTGCGGCCAGTGCTTCTTCAATTCTGCCGCACAACCGGTCAGGTGCCCGCCGGTCCCCACTCCGGTAATCAGCGCGTCGATCGGGGTATCGGCGAAATCGGTGAGGATTTCCTGCGCGGTGGTGGCCACGTGAATGTCGGGATTGGAGGGGTTGTCGAACTGGCTTGGCATCCACGCGCCCGGCGTTTGCTCTATCAGCTCCTGCGCACGCTCGATCGCGCCCTTCATGCCCTTTTCGCGCGGAGTCAGGTCGAAACTGGCACCATAGGCCAGCATCAAGCGGCGGCGCTCGATCGACATCGATTCGGGCATGACCAGCACCAGCCGGTAACCCTTGACCGCAGCGACCATCGCGAGGCCGATCCCGGTATTTCCACTGGTCGGCTCGACAATCGTGCCGCCGGGTTGGAGCGCTCCCGAGGCCTCCGCATCCTCGACCATCGCAAGCGCGATGCGGTCCTTGATCGATCCGCCGGGGTTGGCGCGCTCGGATTTCACCCACACTTCGTGATCCGGGAACATCCGCGCCATGCGGATGTGCGGTGTGTGACCGATGGTGGCAAGGATGCTGTCGGCTTTCATGTCAGGCCTCCTGAATCTTTTCTTGGCGTTGGTCCGCTTGTAGCACGTCCGGCGGCGGATCGAAGGTCTTCGTGGTCCGCAGAACGGGGAACACACGGCTCCACAGCACCACCGTGGCGATCGCGCCGACACCGCCGACCACCACGGCCGCGACCGGACCGATCAGATAGGCGAGGCTGCCGGAGAAGAAATCGCCGCCCTCATTCGACGCGCTGATGGTGACCTGACTGACCGACGAGACGCGCCCGCGCTTGTCATCGGGGGTGTGAAGCTGGATCAGCGACTGGCGGATATAGACGCTGAACATGTCCGCCGCGCCGATCACGAACAGCATGGCAAGGCTGAGCAGCATCGAGGTCGAAAGGCCGAAGACGATGGTCGCCACCCCGAAGGCCGCCACCGACCACAGCATCTTGGGTCCGACATTGCTGCGGATCGGTCGCCACGAAAACCACGCGGCTGTCAGCACCGCACCGACGCCCGGCGCGGCGGCCAGCAGCGCCAGGCCGACCTCGCCGGACTTGAGTATGTCGCGGGCATAGACCGGAAACAGCGCCGTCGCGCCCGCCAGAAATACCGCGAACAGATCGAGCGTGATGGCGCCCAGAACCATCGGGTTGCCGGTCACATAGGCCAGCCCGTCGCGGATCTGGCCGATCGGGCGCTGGTCCTTGCGCAGCGCCGGCTGCGGCACCTTGCCGACCAGCGTGAGCGCGACGAACGCGACAGTGAACAGTCCCGCCGCAATCGCATAGGGAAGCGCCGGGGCCAAGCGGTAGGCAATACCGCCCAGTGCAGGCCCGGCTATCGTGCCCACCTGCCATGAGATCGAGGACAACGCGATGGCGGTCGGCAAGATCGCCTTGGGTACCAGATTGGGGGCAAGCGCGGACATGGCTGGTCCGGCGAACCCGCGCGCGATTCCGAGCACTCCGGCTACGCCATACAGCACATGCAAGGTCGTCGCATCACTGGCTGTGGCAAGCGCGAGCGTCGCGGCACAGGCCAGTTGGAGCAGAATCGTTGCCTGTCCGATCCGGCGGCGGTCGAAGCGGTCGGCAGCAAGCCCCGAAAAAGGAGTCAGCACGAACAGCGGCAGGAACTGGAACAGCCCGATCAGCGCCAGTGCGCCCGACGCCTCGGCCACGCTGGCCCCGCCGTCGCGGGCGATGTTGTACGCTTGCCAGCCGATGATCAGCAGCATCGCATACTGACTCAGCGTCAGGCATAGCCGACTGAGCCAGTAACGCCGGAAGTTCGCGATCCGGAAGGG
>DAIQNP010000314.1:0-3214 GCA_036788335.1 Erythrobacter sp. | reverse complement strand
TCGCGCCGGGGCCGGAGGTGACCAGCACCACGCCGGGCTTGCCGGTGGCGCGGGCATAGCCCTCGGCCGCGTGCGCCGCGCCCGCTTCATGGCGGACGAGGATGTGGCGGATGCGCTCGCTCCCGAACAATTCGTCATAGATCGGCAGCACCGCGCCGCCGGGATAGCCGAACACATATTCCACGCCCTGTTCGATCAGGCCCTGAACGAGGATCGCGGCGCCGCTGAGCGGGGCGGGAGTGGGGCGGGAGGCCGGCTGACCGGGCACGGGGAAGCTCCAATTCTGGCGGCAGGCGGTGCCCTTGCGACACCCGACCTACCTGACAACGAAAACCGGCCCGATGCGGGACAAACGCATCGGACCGCCGATGACATGCTGCTACGGATTACAATCTAATAAGTCAAGCGCTAATCGCGCAATAATGCTGCGAAATACCTATCGCATTCGATATTATTTGACTGCGGCCCGACTGCAACCCGTACCCAGCCCTCAGGCGGTTGCCGCCGGAACCACGTGAACTGGCGTTTGGCATAGTTGCGGGTCGCTTGCTGCCCGCCCGCGATCATCGTCTGCCGGTCGATCCGATCGCTCAGAAAAGCAGCGATTTCCGGCACCCCGATGGCGCGCATCACCGGCAGGTCGGGATCGAGATCGCGCGCCAGCAGGGCTTCGACCTCGGCCACCGCTCCGTCTTGCAGCATCGCTTCGAATCGCCGGTCGCAGCGGTCATACAGCCAGGCACGGTCGGGCAGCAGCAGCAGTGGGTGCAGGTCGACCTCGTCGCCGATGCCGCCCGCCTTGGCCAATTGCCAGTCCGCCAGCGTCACCCCGGTCGATCGCTTGACCTCCAGCGCGCGGGCGATCCGCTGGCGATCATTGGGCGCCAGCTCCGAGGCGCGCAGCGGGTCTTCCAGTTGCAGCAGGCGGTAGGCCGAATCCTCGGGCAGGGCGCGCACCATTGCCCGCACATCGGGGTCGATCGCCGGGATTGGAGCGATGCCTTCCAGCAGCACTTTCAGGTAAAGTCCGGTCCCGCCCACCAGGATCGGTACTGCACCTTGTTCGTGGCACGCGGTGATCTCTGCCCACGCCGCCGCCGCCCAAGCCGCCGCCGAACACGCCTCGGCCCCGTCCCATGCACCGAACAAGCGGTGTTCGATGCCCTCCATCCCGTCCTCGGACGGGCGGGCCGAGAGCACCCGCAGATCGCAATAGACCTGCGCGCTGTCGGCATTGACGATCACGCCGCGCCGCCCCTGTGCCGCGAGCCGGTGCGCCAGAGCAAGCGCCAACGCGCTCTTGCCGCTGGCGGTCGGCCCTGCAATGAGCGCCAGCGGCGCAGATGGAGAAAGCAACATGCTCATTGCCCGGCTGATAGCAGAGCCAGCCAATCTTGAAACACGTCTCGACGCGGCCACGGCCGTGCTGGGAGAAGCGGGGATCGCGCTCGCGTCGGCAGCAATGCTCGACAGCGGGGGCGAAGTGCTCGAACTGCGCTTTGCTGAGGCCGATCCGGGCGCGGTGCTGGCGGTGATCGACCGCTGCTTCGCGCCTGCCGACATGCTGGTGTCTGCGGACGAGATCGCAGCGCCGCACCTGTTCGTGTCCGACATGGATTCGACCATGATCGGGCAGGAATGCATCGACGAGCTGGCCGATTACGCCGGATTGAAGTCCCAGATCGCCGCGATCACAGAGCGTGCGATGCAGGGCGAGCTTGATTTCTCGATGGCGTTGCGCGAGCGCGTGTCGTTGCTGGCTGGGCTGGACGCCGATGTAATCGCAACCTGTCTGGCCGAACGGATCACGCCAACGCCCGGTGCGCGCACATTGGTGGCGACGCTGGCGGCGCATGGCGCGCGCACTGTGCTGGTGACCGGCGGTTTTCAACACTTCGCCGATCCAGTCGGCGCGATGCTCGGGTTCGACCGAGTGGTGGGCAATCATCTCGAAGTCGCGGGCGGCAAGCTGACCGGGCGGTTGATCGGCGCAATCACCGACAGCACTGTCAAGGCGCGGGTGCTGCTGGAGGAGCTTGACACGCTCGGCCCGGCCGCGATCAGCTTGGCGACCGGCGACGGGGCGAACGACATCCCGATGATCGAGGCAGCAACCTACGGCATCGCCTACCGCGCCAAGGCCCGCGCGCGCGCTGCCGCCGATGGCCGGATCGACCGCGGCGACCTGACGGCAGTGCTGTCCCTGCTCGGGATTGCGCGCAAGGACTGGCGCGAAGGTTAACCGCAGCTACGGCCTTGCCCTACCGAACAAAAAAGCGTTTCGCCGCGAGACCGATCATGGCATACTGACATGGATGTCAATGGTCCGGCGCGCTGCCGGACGGCAAGACGGAACTACCCATGTCTGCGACCACTTTCGATCCGACCACGCTGTTCGCCGCCGACGGTACGGTGTTGCGCCATCCGGACCGCCCATTGCCGCGTTACTCCCGGCGCCGCGCGTGGAAGAATTTTCGTCTGCTGATCAAGGACAAGGAAGATACCAGCCTGGTCTTCAAAATCTATGAATCGCTGCCCTCGGCAACCTTCCTTCAGCGCGTGCGCGACCTGACCCTGTCCGACTATGGCGAGGCGCTGCGCCGCAGCGAGCCGCGTCTGCCCGACATTCTCGACGATCACGCTTCGCTGCGCCGCACGCTCAGAGGCAGCCTTGCGCACGCCTATTGCGACTTCATGGAGGCCGAAGGCCTGTCTGCCGCCGGGCTGGTGGCGGAAGCGGAAAAGCTCGGTCGCACCAAATACCCCGATCTGGTGCAGTGGTTCATGGAACGCTCGCGGGATACGCATGACCTGTTCCATGTGCTGACCGGCTATGGCCGCGATGCTTTGGGGGAGCAATGCGTGCTGCTGTTCACTCATGGACAGGCACCGAGCCACGGGCACTTGCTGATCGGCTATGCCGGGGCGGCCAATATCAAGCTGATGGTCAAAGGCAGCAAGGCCCCGGTGTTCGCCGCAGTGAGCGAGGCCAAGCGCAGCGGAAAACGTGCAGAGAAGCTGATTGCACAGCCGATCCGCGAATTGCTCGCGATGCCGATCGCGGATGTGCGCGCACGGCTCAAGATCGGGCAGGCGCGGCGTTACAGCGATTGTCACCGCATCTGGCGCGACGAAGAAACGGACCCCTACGACCTGCTTGCCAGCAAGGCTGCGCCGACGGAGCTGGCCTCCGCCTGAGACTGGCTCAGAGCCA
>DAIQNP010000313.1:0-3217 GCA_036788335.1 Erythrobacter sp. | reverse complement strand
TGCCGCACGGAGGCGAGCACGCCCGCCACCAGCACCGGCGAGAGCGAGGTGGTGAAGATGAAGCCCGGCGCATAGGAGCGGATGCAGTCGACCACCTTGTTCGACGCCGCGATATAGCCGCCCATCACCCCAAACGCCTTGCCCAGCGTGCCTTCGATGATGTCGATCCGGTGGGCGGCGCCGTCACGTTCCGAAATGCCGCCGCCGCGCGGGCCATACATGCCGACCGCGTGGACCTCGTCGATATAGGTGAGCGCGTTGTATTTCTCGGCCAGGTCGCAGATCGCGTGGATCGGGGCAACATCGCCCTCCATCGAATAGACGCTTTCGAAGGCAATCAGCTTGGGCGTGTCGGGATCTTCGGCCGCGAGGAGTTCTTCGAGATGCGCCACGTCATTGTGGCGGAACACCCGCTTGTCGCAGCCCGAATTGCGGATGCCGGCGATCATGCTGGCGTGGTTCAGCGCATCGGAGAAGATCACGCAGCCCGGCAGCAACCGCGCCAGAGTGGATAGCGTCGCATCGTTCGAGACATAGCCGCTGGTGAACAGCAGGGCGGCATCCTTGCCGTGCAGGTCGGCCAGCTCGTTTTCGAGCTGCACGTGGAAGTGGGTGTTGCCGCCGATATTGCGGGTGCCGCCCGAGCCTGCGCCGACATCGTGCAGCGCGGTTTCCATCGCGCTGATCACCTTGTCGTGCTGCCCCATGCACAGGTAGTCGTTGGAACACCACACCGTGATCGGCTTGGGGCCGTTGTGGCCGTGAAAACAGCGCGCATTGGGATAGGCACCCTTGTTGCGCATGATGTCGATGAAGACGCGGTAGCGACCTTCCTCATGGAGGCGGTCAATCGCGGAATCGAAAATCTGATCGTAATTCACGGTAGCCGTCTCTTTTTTGCTGAGGGCAGGATCCGCGTTGCGGCCCGTTCCTTCTCCCGAACATCAGCGCCCTTAACCCACAATACCGGTAAATGTTTCGCCATTATCTAGGTCAGGGTGATCGATTTGACCACCCGCGATCTTTGCAAGCGTCTCGCAGGAAACTGCAATCGCTCAGAAAGCTTCGGCCGGACCGAAACCGCGTAGCGCGAGTGCAGCATCGAGGCCGGAGGCACCGGCAATCGCCCCGGTGACGACGAAGCGGTTGGGTCCGGCAGCGGTGAAGTCCTGTCCTTCGATCAGGTTGGCAATGCGCCGCGCAATTCCCAGCGCGCCGTCGATCTGGGTCACCGCCGACCCGAACACGGCCGCCAGTTCGTCGCCGAGCAGCGGGAAGTGGGTGCAGGCGAGCACCAGCGTGTCGATGTTACTCGCACCCGGCATGGCGGCGAGCCGGTCGTGCACATCGGCGATCAGCGCCGGATCGACGGCGCGCCCGCGCAGCTTGGCCTCGGCCGCCTCGACCAGTCCGGGGGCGGCGATCCGCAGCAGGGTCTTGCCCTTGGCGAACCGGGTTTCGAGGTCGTCGACATAGGACTGCCGGATGGTCGCCTCGGTGCCGATAAGGCCGATGGTGCCGGTCCGCGTCAGCGCGGCGGCGGGCTTGATTGCGGGCACGGTGCCGACCACCGGGATCTCCAGAACGTCGCGCACCATGCCCAGCGCGATGGTGCTGGCGGTGTTGCAGGCGATGCAGGCGAGCCGCGGCTGAAACCGCTCCGCCATCCGCCCCAGCAGCCCTGCAACCCGCGCGGCGACCTGCGCCTCGGTCTTGCTGCCGTAAGGCAGGCCGGCAAGATCGGCGGCGTAGATCACCGGGGCGTGGGGCAGCACCTCGCGCAAGGCATCATACACCGTCAGCCCGCCGACGCCGGAATCGAACAGCAGGATGGGGGAGGATGGGTTCACAGCAAAATTTCCGTTCACCCTGAGCTTGTCGAAGGGTCGTCTTTCTTTTGGAGCATTGGGCGCTAGAAGAAGTGCAGCCGTTGGGCAATGCCCGCCCTGACGGGTCGACAAGCTCAGGGCAAACGGAGAATGTTTTGGATTTTGTTTTCGCCGCCTTGCTTGGCTTTGCGCTGGGGTCGATCCCCTTCGGCCTGATCCTGACCCGCGCGGCCGGGCTGGGCGATGTGCGCAACATCGGCAGCGGCAGCATCGGCGCGACCAATGTGCTGCGCACCGGCAACAAGGGACTGGCAGCGGCGACCGTGCTGCTGGATGCCGCCAAGGCGGCGGTGCCGGTACTGGTGTCAGCGCAGTTCTGGCCGGGAACCGAGGGCGTTGCGGGCGTGGCAGCGGTGGCAGGCCATTGCTTCACCCCGTGGCTGGCGTTCAAGGGCGGCAAGGGCTTTGCCAGCGCGGCCGGCGCGCTCGGTGCGCTGGCCTGGCCGGCGATGCTCGCCTGCGCCGCGATCTGGGCGGCCACGGTCTATCTCAGCCGGATTTCCTCGGTCGGGTCGATCGTCACCGTGGTCGCTGCGCCTGTGGTGGCCTGGGCGCTGGGCTACAGCCAAGTGATCTCCCCGCTGATTGCCATTGCCGCCATCGTGCTGGTGCAGCACCGCGCCAATATCGGGCGACTGCTGCGCGGCGAGGAGCCGAAGCTGGGGGCAAGCAAGCCGTGAGCCTGACGCAGGCCGAGGCTTTCGCCCGCATCCGCCTGCTGCGCTCGCCCAATATCGGCCCCGTCAGCTATCGCCAGTTGCTCGCCCGGTTCGGCACGGCAGCGGCGGCATTGGACGCGCTGCCCGATCTCGCCAGCCGGGGGAAGGGACCTTATCGCCCGGCCAATTCCGACACTATCGAGCGCGAAGTCGTCGCGGTGCGCAAGGCAGGGGCGCGCTACCTGTTCCACGATCAGCCCGATTACCCCGCGCTGCTGGCCGAATTGGACTCCGCGCCGCCAATCCTCACTTGTCGCGGCCAACTGGCGCTCGCCTCCACGCCCTGTGTCGCGCTGGTCGGAGCGCGCAATGCCAGCGCTGCCGCCGTCAAGCTGGCGCGCGAATTCGCCGCCGCGCTGGCCGAGGCGGGGTTCACCGTCGTCTCGGGGCTGGCACGCGGGATCGACGGCGCGGCGCATGAAGGCGCCATCCCGCAGACCATCGGGGTGATCGCCAGCGGGATCGACATCGCCTCCCCGCCGCAGCACGAGCCTTTGCAGGAACGCATCGCGACCGAGGCTTTGCTGATCGCCGAACAGCCCCCCGGCACCGAACCGAGGGGCAGGCATTTCCCCAGCCGCAACCGCATCATCGCCGGGCTGGCGCTGG
>DAIQNP010000312.1:0-3218 GCA_036788335.1 Erythrobacter sp. | reverse complement strand
CAGCGTGAGCAAGGCGCCGATGGCACCGGCGGTCCCGGTCAAGGGCAATGCTCGCTCGGCGTCGCAGCCCGTGCCGGCGGTTGAGACGGCGCCTGTGCACACGCTGCCGCAGCAGGTCGCCAACACGTCGAAGCTGCCCGCGATGCCGCCGTCGATGCCGCCCCAAGTCCGGCAGGCCTTCGAAGCGCTTGCCAAGGCGCAGGCCGAAGCGCTCAAGAAGTCCACATGGGTCGGCGCCACGTTCGCCGAGCAGTCGCGCGCGATGTTCTACGGTGAGCGCGACGAGGCACCGATCCACGGTCAGGCCAGCCTCGCCGAAGCCAGGGCGCTGGCCGAAGAAGGTGTACCGATCGCGCCGATCCTGTTCCCGGTCGCGCCGCCCGACGAGCTGAATTGAAGGGGGCTGGTGTCCCCGACAGGATTTGAACCTGTGGCCTTCGGATTAGGAATCCGACGCTCTATCCTGCTGAGCTACGGGGACGCCGCGTTGCTCCTATCGCCGAAAGCGGGGCCGTGCAATTGTTTCGCACCCGGCCAGAAAGGTGAAAAGGCGCTCGGCCCAACCGGAGTGACCGCCCGGTTAAGGTGGTCATTCGGTATTGGCCGTAACGCCTTCTCGAGGGTTCATTTACGTAAGGCTGGTTAGCATCAAGTTAACTGCGTCGTCACCTTTCGGCCCGCGCACAATGATAAGGTGGACTCGGCTGTATTCCGAAGGCAATCGCCGGGCGTATCCGAGGAGAGCCCGACCATCATGCACAGCCCCGAAGCCGACGATCTTGCCGATATCCGCCGCGCCGTGCGCAGCCTTTGTGCCGATTTTCCGGGCGAATACTGGCGGGCACGGGATGCCGCCCGCGAATATCCCGGCGAATTCGTCAATGCGCTGACAAAGGCGGGGTTTCTGGCAGCGCTGATCCCGGTGGAACACGGCGGCAGCGGGCTCGATCTGACCGCAGCCTGCGTCATCATGGAAGAGATTCAGGCGTCAGGCAGCAACGGCTCCTCCGCCCATGCGCAAATGTACATCATGAACACGCTGCTGCGCTATGGCAGCGAGGCGCAGAAGGCCGATTACCTGCCGCGCATCGCCAGCGGGGAATTGCGCTTGCAGGCTTTCGGCGTCTCCGAACCGACCAGCGGCACCGATACCCTCAGCCTCAAGACCCGCGCTGTGCGCGATGGCGACGACTATATCATCAGCGGCCAGAAAATCTGGACCAGCCGCGCCGAACATTCCGACCTGATGCTGCTGCTCGCCCGCACCACGCCGCGCGAGGAAGCAGCGAGCAAGACCGAAGGGCTGTCGATCTTCCTCGTCGACATGCAGGCGGCGCTGGCGGGCGGCATGACGATCAAGCCGATTCGCACGATGATGAACCATTCGTCCTGCGAAGTGTTCTTTGATGACCTGCGCGTGCCCGCAAGCGCGCTGGTGGGTGAGGAGGGGAAGGGCTTCCGCTACATCCTGTCGGGCATGAACGCGGAACGTATCCTGATTGCGGCCGAGTGCATCGGCGATGCCAAATGGTTCATCGAAAAGGCCACCGCCTATGCCAAGGACCGCAATGTCTTTGCCCGCCCGATTGGCCAGAATCAGGGCGTGCAGTTCCCGATTGCGCGCTGTTACGCCCAGATGCGTGCGGCTGAGCTGATGGTTTACCACGCCGCCCGGGTTTACGACAGAGGCGGCAATCCGGGCAAAGAGGCGAACATGGCAAAGCTGCTCGCTTCCGAAGCCAGCTGGGCAGCGGCCGACATGTGCGTCCAGACCTTCGGCGGATTCGGATTTGCCGATGAATATGATGTCGAACGCAAGTTCCGCGAGGCACGGCTTTACACCGTGGCACCGATCTCGACCAATCTGATCCTGTCCTATCTCGCCGAACATGTGCTCGGACTGCCGCGTAGCTATTGATTGGCTAGGGATAATCACCCGATTCGGCGCTTCGTGCTTGCAGTGCAGCAGCAACTGTGATTCTGTCGCTTTTGCAAGTCCGGGGAACTTTCGATGCGTACCGCACAACAGGGACAGATCAGGCATCTGGCGGCACTGCTGGTGCTGCTCGGGCTGGCGGGCTGGGCGATTGCCGGGCCGACCGGGCTGCTTGCCTGGGGCGAGAATCTCTCCACACTTGATGAGCACCGGGTCCAGATCGCCAGCCTGACCGAAAAGCGCGATGCGCTGCGCAACCGGGTCCGGCTGCTCGATCCCGACGCCGCCGACCCCGATCTGGCCGGCGAGCTGGTGCGTGAAAACCTCGGGGTCATTCACCGCGACGAAGTGGTGATCACGCTCGAGGACGGGTAGCCCGCGCCATTGCGGACAATTGGCTGATTTCGTATGCGCCTTGACCCGGTGCATACGGCAGGCGTTGCACCGCGCCGCCATCCCTGCCTATAGGAATGACCTGCGCGCCCACCTCCCCAGGAGCGCGCCTCGAGAGAGAGGAACTCGATCTTGGCCAAGAAGCCTTCCCCCGCGTCCCCGGCGGCTGCGCCCGCCCCTGCGGACGACCCCGATTTCATGCTCCGTTCGCTTCAGGAAGCGTTCGAGGCGACCAAGCGCTACGCCGCGTCCGAGGACGAGATGCTGGCATTCTACCGCCAGATGCTGCTGATCCGCCGGTTCGAGGAAAAGGCCGGGCAGCTTTACGGGCTTGGACTGATCGGCGGGTTCTGCCACCTTTACATCGGGCAGGAAGCGGTCGCCATCGGGCTGCAATCGGCGCTCGACAATGATCGCGACAGCGTCATCACCGGCTACCGCGATCACGGCCACATGCTCGCTTACGGGATCGATCCCAAGGTCATCATGGCCGAATTGACCGGCCGCGAAGCCGGGATTTCCAAGGGCAAGGGCGGATCGATGCACATGTTCTCGACCGAGCGCAAATTCTATGGCGGACACGGCATCGTCGGTGCGCAGGTGGCATTGGGCGGGGGCCTTGCGCTGGCGCACCAGTACAATGAGGACGGCGGGCTGTGCCTTGCCTATTTCGGGGACGGTGCGGCCAACCAGGGGCAGGTCTACGAAACCTTCAACATGGCCGCCCTGTGGAACCTGCCGATCGTGTTCGTGGTCGAGGACAACCAGTACGCGATGGGCACATCGACCAAGCGGTCGTCGGCCGAAACCCGGTTCTACCGGCGCGGCACTTCTTTCCGCATTCCCGGCATGGAAGTGAACGGGATGGACGTGCTCGAAGTGCGCGCCG
>DAIQNP010000311.1:0-3228 GCA_036788335.1 Erythrobacter sp. | reverse complement strand
TCGGCGAGAACGCCAAGCCCGACGACCTTGAAGTCAACCCGATGAAGGCCAAGCAATTGTCCAACGTCCGCTCCAGCGGCAAGGACGACGCGATCCGCCTGACCCCGCCGCGCCGGATGACGCTGGAACAGTCGATCGCCTATATTGACGATGATGAAATGGTCGAAGTCACCCCGCAATCGATCCGCCTGCGCAAGGCCGAACTCGACCCCAACGAGCGCAAGAAGATGCGGCGCAAGAAGGATTGAGGTCGGGCAGGTGCGCTTGCCCGGCACACTCCGGCAACGCGCCTGCCGTCGCCGGTTGCGCACCTGACACCCACGGCTTAAGGCCCTCGCCACAGCGGCGCGGACTGATGCTTGCCCGAATGCTGGAACGGGCCTGATTGGAGCGACCGGGGGGATGCAATACAGGCGCGATATCGACGGGCTGCGTGCGGTCGCGGTGGTGCCGGTCGTGCTGTTCCATGCCGGCCTTCCCGGCTTTTTCGGGCGGCTTCATCGGCGTCGATGTGTTCTTCGTTATCTCCGGCTTTTTGATCACCTCGATCGTGGTCCGCGAGATTGCCGAACAGCGCTTTTCGCTGCTGTCCTTCTACGAACGGCGCGCCCGGCGAATCATGCCGGCGCTGGTCGCGGTGATCGCGGTCAGCCTGATCGCGGGCTGGCTGCTGCTGATGCCCAGCGAATTGAAGCGGCTCGGTCACTCGATGATTGCGACCATGCTGTTCGCTTCCAATTTCCACTTCGCCCGCTCGCTCGACTATTTCGCCCCGGCGGCGGAACTCGAGCCGCTGCTCCACACCTGGTCGCTGGCGGTCGAGGAACAGTTCTACCTGTTCTTCCCGCCGCTGCTGATGGCGCTCGCGGCGCTGGGCAAGTCGCGGCATATGCTGGCCGTGGTGGCGGCCCTGTCGGCGGTGTCGCTGGTGGGCGCGGCGGCGCTGCTGGATTACCGGCCCGGCTATGTCTTCTACCTGATTGTCTTCAGAACCTAGGAGCTGGGCGCAGGCGCGATGCTGGCGATGATCGTGCTTCCCCCGCCCCGGCAACGCGCCGTGCGCGAGGCGCTGGGACTGGCCGGATTGCTCGGTATCCTCTTGCCGGTAGCGGTCTATACCCCTGACACGCCGTTTCCGGGCCTTGCCGCACTGCCGCCGGTGCTGGGCGCGACGATCCTGATCTGGATCGGACGCGAGGGCGGCGGCAGCATCGTGGGCCGCCTGCTGTCGCACCGCGCGCTGGTGGGGATCGGGCTGGTGTCCTATTCGCTGTATCTGTGGCACTGGCCGATCCTGGCCTACCTGCGGGTTGTCAACGGGTCGATCCTGCTGCCCGTGACCTGGGCCGCGCTAGCGGTTCTGGCGTCGCTGGTGATGGCATGGCTGTCCTATCGCTTTGTCGAAAGGCCGTTCCGCGCCGCTCCGCCGCATGGTTTGGGGCGTGGCCCGGTCTTTGCCTTTTCAGCTGCCGCGATCGCGGTGCTGGGCATTTTCGGGGAATGGTTGCACGACACTGACGGCGTGCCGCAGCGGCTGTCGAGGGAGACGGCAAGAATTGCAAACGTCGCTCAGGACAGAAATCCCCGCATGAAGGACTGCATGGGCCGCTTGCCTGAAAGCGGGCTGTGTTCGGTAGGAGCAGCAAGCGAAGTCGGGAACGGTGCGAACTTCCTTTTGTGGGGAGATAGCCATGCGGATATGCTGATGCCCGGCATCGCGCTTGCAGCGGGCTCAGCGCGCCGACGGGGTCTTGCTGCGACCCACATTGGGTGCCCGCCACTCATAGGTGTGCAAAGCACCGTCAATGGCTTGCCATGCACCCAATTCAAGACAGCCGTTTGGTCCTGGCTGGATCAGCGCAAGGATATCGATCTTGTCATCATTGGCGCGCGTTGGGCATTTTTTGTCGAAGGAACGCGCTTCGGCGGTGAGTCAGGGGCTGGAGTTGAACTGCGATGGCTGGGCAACGTTGCCGATCGACCGCCTTCGGTCGACAATGCTGAATTGGTCGAGGCTGCGCTGACTGATGTGGTGGATAGACTTGTGGCAAGCGGGCGGCAGGTCGTATTGATCGGCCCCGTCCCCGAGGTCGGGCGTCCCTTGCCACTCGACACTGCAAGGCGCGCCCTTATGGGACTTGAAATGCCGGCCGCGCTGCCGGCAGCAATATTCAAGGCCCGCGGGGGGCGCAGCGAAGCCATTCTGATGCGGATCGCCGGGCGTTCGCCGCAGGTCCGTTACCTGCCAATGTCGGACCTGTTTTGCGATGCAGAGCAGTGCAGTGCCCATGCTCAGGACGGAACACCGCTTTATTACGACGACGATCACCTCACCCGTACGGCAGCCGAAACCCTGTTGCTTCCCCGGCTGGGTGAGATCTGGGACCCACCGGGCGATTGACGCGGGGCTGGCAGCCTGATCCTCGATACCTTATCCATAACAAATCGAACCCGCGCAACGGGCATTGCGCGGGTTCGTGTGGACGGGCCGCTATCGCCAGCGGCCCGCAACTGTCGTGCGTGTGATCAGAACCGCAGGTTCACCGTCGCGCGCAGGGCGTGGAAATTGAACTCGTCGTTCGACAGCCGCATGTCGGTGCCGCCCGATTCCAGCAGGAAAGGATTGGTCGCGGGCGCCGTGCCCGGTCCCACGGCTACGATATAGTCGTCGTCATTGTAGCTGGAATAGAGATACTCAAGGCCCAGCCCCAGGTTGCGGGTCAGCATCACCTCCGTGCCGCCGCCGGCCTGCCAGCCGAGGTGCCAGTCGTCGCCGCTGGCGGGGGTGAAGGAATTGGCGCCGTTGCTGGTCTCGAACGAATGGTCGATCCGGGCATAGCCCGCTCCGCCGGTGGCATAGAACAGCGCGCGGCCTTCACCCGGAGCGATGCCGATGCGGCCGCGCACATTGATCGCATAGTCGATCTCGCGCCCGAAGGTGTACGAAGCCGGCGTGGTGCTGAAGCCGCTGGTGAATTCCTCGATCCCGGGCTTTGCGCCTTCCAGCAGGATACCCGCGACGACCGGGCTGGTGCCGAGATGACGGTCGATCCCGACGCGCAAGGCATAGCCTTCGTTCTGGCGGTTGCCCCGGCAGCCGGCGCGGCCCGCTGTTGCCGGCGCTCCGGCACAGAAACCGGGCGAGAAGGCATTGGCACCGCCAACGGTCCGCACCCTGTCGTCGAAATCGCCATCCCGATCGGTGTCGAATTCGATCGAGTCACGCGA
>DAIQNP010000310.1:0-3301 GCA_036788335.1 Erythrobacter sp. | reverse complement strand
GCAGTTCGACCTCGGTGTTCTCGTCGATATGGACGATGCCCTTGGGCGTGGTCGAGGCAACGGTGAGACGGATCTGCGTCAGGGCATAGGCCGGGGCGCGCAGCAATTGGCGCACGTCGGACGGCATGTTCTGCACCGGCTGCTGCCCGGTGGTGGCGACGATATCCCCGGCGACCAGCGGCCGCTTGAAGAAATTGCGCTTCAGTGCCTGTGTCGGACCCTGCAAGCGCATCTCGCGCTGGGCCGGAGCGAAGACGACGCGGGTGGCGGGGCGCGATTCGCCGCGTGCAAGTTCGACATGCTCCCCCGATCCCGACTGGGCATTGGCGCGCTGCAACCCGTCGAGCCGGACCACGTCGAGCGCATCGTCTTCCTCGTAGGCCGTCATCGCGATCGCGGCGGTGGTACGTTTGCCGGTAATCTCGACCACATCGCCTTCGGTGATGCCGAGCTTCTGGAAGGCCGAGCGCGGAATACGGGCGATTCCGGACCCCGATTCCTCCTGCCGGGCAGGCGCGACCTGAAGGCGTGCCATGCGGCTGGGAGCGGCGGTTTCGGCATCGGCCATGCGGATTTCCTGCTGTTATGCGTATCGGAGCTTGTCCGACTAGCTAGGCACCCGGCAAGGGGATTGCAATCGAGGCGGGATGCGGGGTGCGCGTGGTCCGGCAAGAGGGCGAAAGGTCATGCGGTCGCAATATGTGCAGGGCAAAGGCCGCCTGCCTTTGCAGACGCCGGAAGAAAATGCCTGACCTGCCGATCGCGGAACGCGGACAAAAAAAGCCCGGCACTGGGCCGGGCTTGAAAAGTTTGGGAGAGGATGCCTAAAAGGCACTTCGCAAATGCAGCAAGAATCGCCGGAGCGCAAGTGCTAAACGGACATAGGCTCTTGCATAGATTGCAACATAGGCGTTTTTGTGACCCATTTTGTGCAATTCGGTGAAACTTGCTGCTCACGATTTAAGCAATCGCCTAGAATATCGGCACCCAAGGCCCGGATCTTCGTTTTGCAGCGCAACATGAATACCGATTCGGATTGGCGCGATCACAGGCGTGACAGCATCCGTCGAAATCACTAATCAGTCTCGGGTATCTCCGATCGGGGATGAACCCGTGCCGAACCATGAACGAGGCAGCCAAACCCGATGACCAAGCTTTATTCCGACGCCGCAAGCGCACTCGATGGTGTCCTGCGCAACGACATGCTGATCGCCGCAGGTGGTTTTGGCCTATGCGGTATTCCCGAACGCCTGCTCGACGCGATCCGCGAAAGCGGCGTTACCGGGCTGACCTTCGCCAGCAACAATGCCGGGATCGACAATGAAGGCATCGGCAAGCTGCTGCGCACCCGGCAGGTCAGCAAGATGATCAGCTCCTATGTCGGCGAGAACAAGGAGTTCGAACGGCAATATCTTGCAGGCGAGCTCGAAGTCGAATTCTGTCCGCAGGGCACGCTGGCCGAACGGATGCGCGCAGGGGGCGCGGGCATTCCTGGCTTCTACACACGCACCGGGGTGGGCACCGAGGTCGCCAAGGGCAAGGACCACAAGGACTTCCCCGACCGCGACGGGGTGATGCAGACCTATATCCTCGAACGCGCAATCTTCGCCGATCTTGCCATCATCAAGGCATGGAAGGCCGACGAGACCGGCAACATCGTGTTCCGCAAGACCGCGCGCAACTTCAATCTGCCAGCCGCGACCTGCGGCAAGGTCTGTGTCGCCGAAGTCGAGGAAGTGGTTCCGGCCGGTAGCCTCGATCCCGATCAGATCCATCTGGCGGGGGTCTACGTCAACCGCATCGTGCTGGGCGCGCCCTACGACAAGCAGATCGAATTCCGCACCACCCGCGCCCGGGAGACGGCCTGATGCGGAGCCGGGTAAGCTCGGCGCTCGCTCTGGCGCTGGCGGCCACCGCACTGACGGGTTGCGTAGCAGCGGTTATTCCGGTGCTGGCTGGCGGCGCAATCGCCAGCCGCGGCGATGGCAACAAGGCGGTACCGACCGAAGCGTCCGTGTCCGCGCCTGCTGCGAGCAACCTGAACGAGACTTTCGACTCGGTGTTTCCGGATCCAGTCCCGGCACCCGAGCCCGCGCCCGCATCGGAACCTGCACCCGCCGCTCAACCCGCACCGGCTCAGGCCCCGCTGCCGACTGATGCCCCCGCTCCCGCTCCCGATAACGCTGCTCCGGTGCCCCCGGTCGATCCCGCGCTCAGGCTCGACACCGGTTCGGACCCGGCCTTTCGCGCCTTGGTCGGCTACGCCCGCAGGCTCGCGCTCGGTGCGGATGCCGAGACCCCGCTGCTGTCGGCCATGCTCGCCGATCCGGTCGAAACCGATGGCCGGCGCAAGCTTTGCACTGCGGGTGAGCGCTTGCTGGTGCTGATCGATCTCGATCCGGCGGACGGCACCTTCGCGCCTCCGGCCCGGCCTGCCACCGATGCAGGGCGCGCGCTCGGCCTGTCGCTGCTGCGCGATGCGGGTGTGCTGATCGCGTGGATTTCCGACAACCCGCCGCTCGCCGCCATTGAAATCCGCTCGGCACTGGAGGCCGCCGGCCTCGATCCGCGCGGGGAGGACATCATTGCGCTGCGCAACGACCCGGCCGAACGCAAGCAGACCCGGCGCGAAAGCCTCGCGCAGACCGCTTGCGTGATCGCCATCGCCGGGGACGAACGCGCCGATTTCGACGAACGCTTCCGATACCTGAAAGACCCGTCGGTCGGCGTCGGGCTGGAAGCGGTGATCGGCGACGGCTGGTTTCTGATCCAGCCACTGCTGGCCCCCACCGCGCAATAGAAAGACACGGCAATGAACGACACCCCCGGCTGGACCCGCGACCAGATGGCCGCCCGCGCGGCGCGCGAATTGCAGGACGGTTACTACGTCAACCTCGGCATCGGCATTCCGACGCTGGTCGCCAATCACATTCCCGAAGGAATGCTGGTCACGCTCCAGAGCGAGAACGGGATGCTCGGCATCGGACCGTTCCCCTATGACGACGAGGTCGACCCGGACCTGATCAACGCCGGCAAGCAGACCATCAGCGAACTGCCGCACAGCGCTTATTTCGACAGCGCCACCAGCTTCGGCATGATCCGCGGCGGGCATATCGACCTTACCGTGCTGGGCGCCATGGAGGTTGCCGAGAACGGCGATATCGCCAACTGGATGATCCCCGGCAAGATGATCAAGGGCATGGGCGGCGCGATGGATCTGGTCGCAGGCGTCAAGAAGATCATCGTGGTGATGGACCACACCGCCAAGGACGGCTCGCCAAAATTCATCCCCGCCTGCACC
>DAIQNP010000309.1:0-3312 GCA_036788335.1 Erythrobacter sp. | reverse complement strand
AAGACATGTTTCGCCCACCCTTTCGCGATCGATAAGCCTGCAGCCACCCGTTTGAAGCGCGCCTTGGACGTTAGAGCACACGCCGGCATGGCCGGGTTGGGGTTCGTCAGAAAAGCAGCTGTATTCCCAATGCTGCGAGCCCGCCGTCTCAATCACCAACGGCACACGGCATGTGCGCGCCTCATCAATCAGCTGCGCGCCCTCCTCACAGGTGGCCTCGTAATACTCGGCCCCCGTGCCGCTCGGCGGCAGCGGAGCGCATTGACCATTGCTGGCACCAAGGCTTGAACCTGCAAGATAGGCATCGGGATCTTCGGCGACCGCCTGGGCACGCAACAAACCATCAGCATCAAGCGTCACGACCGTGCGGTCTGGATTGGTCACGAGACGCCACGCATCATTGTTCAACGCCCCGGAGACGCCTTGAGACGTAAGGCGATCAGGATCATCACCCAAGGCTTCCTCGGGCAGCGTCTGCCCGGTGTATCCAGGGATCGTACCCGTCAGGTCGGTTGAAGTGGTGATCTGGCGGTTCGCAGAGCGTGCGACGGTAACGAAATCCTTCCCGTCGGCCTTGGCAGCATTGATGTCCCCTCTGGGAAACACGAGTGGCCCGCCCGGAACAAATGGCGCGACAGGGACTTGGCCGCCCCCGCCCCCGCCAGCAGGCGGCGGGCTCACAGGCAATGGCGCGGGTGAGGGAGGAGCTGTGGGCGGCGGCGCAGGTGAAGGTGCAGGCGAAGGCGAAGGAAGCGGCGCGATTGGCACGACCGGCGCGATGGGATCATCGGGCAATGTCGGGATTAGGGGGTCGAGGCGCTGCCGGGGCTGAGGCTCTGGAAAATAGGTGTAATCCTCAAAATCGTAAAAGCCGCCCCCCGGCGCAGGTTGCGCCGACTGCGCCATGCTGGGCGCAGGGAGGATCAGTGCGAAGGACACTGCGCCGGTCAGGATCGAGGTCAGCGCACTCTTCACCGCGCGCCCCTCATGTTGCTGAGCGCCGTGCGGGCCACCAGCGCGCCAGGACCATTGTCCTCGGCAAAGGTTTCGAGCGCGTAGCGCACGGTGACATTGCCGCTCATTGCATCAAAAGGCGGCGGGGTGGTGGTGCAGGTAAGACCATCGCACGGCGTGAAGTCGCTGGAGACCGCGACATAGGTCGGGACCGCCTGGACACCAAAGGCCCGGAACAGCCGGGGATCAACGCCGATCGCGGCAAACTGATCGTCATTGCTAACGACCTTGCTCATGCCAGCGACGAATTGCTTGACCGAGTTATTGGGAAAGCCGCGAAACACGACGAAGCCGCCGGCTGCCGAAGTCTGATCGATGATCTGCTTCAATGCCTCCTCGGGCATCGACAGGCTGACGAAGACAATAAACTGCGGGGCGCTGCCGCGGTTGTCCTTGAGGTTGCCGGAGGCAGCCGCGATCATCTCGTCGAAGTCGACCGCGCCAGCTGGGCCCTTCGGAAGGGCGGCAGGATCGAGTCCTTGCACCTTCTCACGGGCAGCGGCATCGAGCGCTTCTGCGTCGGGACGATATTCTTCCACCCGCCGCGCCACCTCGGCCGACAGAACCGCGGCGTCCTCGCTCTGGGCCGCCGCGCGCGCGCGGATCGCATCAAGGTCAAGACCCTCGACGGTCTGGGCGAGCGCAGCGCCAACCCCGGCAAAGCCACCGATCAGGGCAAGGGTCATGAGGAATCTGCGTGTCATGTCGTCACCCTCACAACATGCAGCAATTGCGCTTGCGCCAGATCAGATAGCCAAAATCCTCGCCCCCAACCGGGTAGCTGCGGCCAGCATCGGGCGGCATGGTCGAGGCGCCGATCGGCGAGCAGGCATATCTACCGCTTACCGTCGCGATCGGGTTCGTCATCTGAATGCGGTATTGTGATTTTTTGAGGATCGGCATGATGTAGGGCCCGCACAGCGCACGCGATCCTGCAGTGCCCCATGCAAGACCCTGCCGGTGCATCTTGAAGAGGAGGCGCTCAGCCGCGAGCCGCGAGGACTGCACTGGCGAATTGTGCGCCGCGATGTTGCCGTTCATCGGGAACATCGATCCATTGCAGCCATCGCACCAAAACAGCTCATCGAGCGGCAGCCTGGCCGTTGCAGCCGCGCAGTCACCGGCGCAGGCCGCAACCGCGATGGGATTGGCAAAGAGCGCGACCTCAGGGTTGATGAGCGTCGTCAGCGTGTCGTCGTTCCACAGCGGATCGATCTCGGTAATGTAAGCAATGTCGAAACTCGCAGCCTCAAAGCAGAGAAAATCGGTGAGGATCTCCATCCAGTAGAGCAGCGGATAAACGTAATAGTGCGCGTGGTAGTTGGCGGTGTTGGCGGTCCGCCCTCCCCCCATCTGCGGCGGTGTCACCTGGCCACGGCCAATGTCGAAGCCTGGATCGAGCTTCAGCCCGCCCAGATTGGGAAAGCACCAGGGCTTGGTGGTCACATCGACCATGCGCGCAGGTTCCCAAAAGCCAACAGCGAGCCCGATACGCGGAATCGGCGTTCCACAGGCACAGATCGGGAAATCGGGATTGTCTGTGTCGGGCCGACCGGGCCAGAGTCTGGCGCCGCCCAGAGAGATCGGGAAGATGCAGCTCCAGCAGATATCGGTGACCGGGTTGACGAACTTGCCGGTGCATTTCGAAGGGGGCGTCTGCGCCGAAGCGCTGACCGGTGCAAGCCAAAGCGCGAAGAGCGCGGCGAGAGCGAGGAACAATCCGCGGATCATCGCTCCGTCTCCCCGAGCAGCACAGCAAGGTGCGCATCGTCGGCGCGATTCTTGACCGTCAGATAGACGGGCACGAGCACAGCGAGGACAAGGAGAAATCCCGCCACGACTGCGCCCGCGCCGATCCCGATGGCAGCCCGCAGGGGGTCGATGGCCACAATCGAGACAACCAGCGCAACACAGATCCCGAGGATCGCCATGCGCATGAATTTCAGCCCGCGCGTCTCTGGCGCGGCCATGGGTGTACGAAGGAAATCGAGCCAAAGCAGCATCACGAGGCTCCCTTCGCAGGCAAGACAATTTCGCGCACTTCGAGCAGCTGGCCCTTCTGTGACACTACCGCAGGCACATGCGCGATCCCGAAATGCGAGGTGAGCTTTCCGTGCTGGTCAAAGAAGAACCGGCGCTGGTATTCGCCCATGCGGTCGAAGGGTGAGCCGGAGACGAATATGATCTTGGCCTTCTCGCTCGACCACTTCTTCGTCGCCCACGCGAGCTGGTCCACATCACTCCCGTCGACGAAAACCAGATCCGTCGTCATGTCGATAAGGGCGAGTGGATTGACCC
>DAIQNP010000308.1:0-3342 GCA_036788335.1 Erythrobacter sp. | reverse complement strand
GGCGATTTCGCTTGAGGGGAGCGTGGGGTGACTTCTGCGATCGAAGAACTCGTGCGGCTTTGCGAAGCGGATGGCTTGTCCGGGAGCCTCGCGCGGTGGAGCAAACTCGATGCATGGTGGTTCGAATCGCCTATGCCGGATCCTGTTCGCAATCTTGGGGATGGGGACCCTTCGCTTCGGTTTTTCTCAAGCGATGCCTCCCCTCATGATCCTGCGGACGAGGGCTTCATCGATGACCACGCCAAGCTTGCGATCCATTTTCCGAGATCAAAATGACCACCCGTAAAACCCTCGCCCTCAACCCCGAGGCCGCCACCGCCGAAGCCCCCGCGCTCAAGAAGAAGGGCCGCGGGTGGGAGATTTCGGATTCGCGGCTCGATGCGCTGCACGAACAGGCGCGCGAGATGCGTCGGCATTCGTCCGAGGCGCACAAGGCGCTGGCCGAGAAGTTCGCTCATGCCGATCTGGGCCGCTACAAATTCACCCGCCACGCAGTGGTCGGCAGCGCGATCATCGATTTCAATTGCCACGCCATCGGCCTTGCCTTGTCGATTGACGAAGATGGGCAGAACGATGCGCTGGCCAAGCGCCGCGACAAGAGCCTTGAAAGCGTCGGCATCCGTGTGATGCGGGTCGCCGCGAGCGAAGTCCTGACCGATATCGACGCGGTGCTGCAACGCCTGACCATCGCGATGCGCGAACGCATGGCCGACAAGAAACAAGCCGCCCGCGCGCACAAGGCGGCCAACCCGAACCAAGGCTACGACCGCCCGAAACCGCGCCCCGACGCCAAGGGCGACCGCAAACCGCGCGGGGAGGATCGGAAACCACGACCACCTTCGTCTTTCCGGGCTTGACCCGGGACCCCGCTGACCTTCTCCCGCAATGCCAAACAAGCAGGACCCCGGATCAAGTCCGGGGAGACGATGAAACAGAGAACTGACCCAATGCTCGAAATCACCAATCTTCACGCCACCGTTGGCGGACCCGACAAGCCCACCCCGATCCTCAAGGGCCTGACCTTGTCGATCCCGGCGGGCGAGATCCATGCGATCATGGGCCCTAACGGCGCGGGCAAATCGACGCTTTCGCATGTGCTCGGTGGCAAGCCGGGTTACGATGTGACCGAAGGCAGCGTGACCTTCATGGGCGAAGATCTGCTCGCGCTCGATCCGCATGAGCGCGCGGCGAAAGGCCTGTTCCTCGGCTTCCAGTATCCGGTGGAAATCCCCGGCGTCTCCAACGTTCAGTTCCTGCGCGAAGCCCTGAATTCGCAGCGCCGCCAGCGCGGCGAAGAGCCGCTGTCGGGCGGCGAATTCCTCAAGCTCGCCAAGGACAAGGCCGCGCTGCTGCAAATGGACATGGAGATGCTCAAACGGCAGGTGAATGTCGGCTTTTCCGGCGGCGAGAAAAAGCGCGCCGAGATGGTGCAGATGGGCATCCTCGCGCCCCACTTCGCCGTGCTGGACGAGACGGATTCGGGCCTTGATATCGATGCGCTGCGGATCGTCGGCGCGGGTATCAACGCGATCATGCGCTCGCCCGAAAAGGCCGTGCTGCTGATCACCCACTACCAGCGGCTGCTCGACGTCGTGAAGCCCGACAAGGTCAGCGTGCTCGCCGGCGGCCGGATCGTCGAGACTGGCGGGCCGGAACTCGCGCTGCGGCTCGAAGCCGAGGGTTATGACACGGTGATGGCCGATGGCTGACGCCGCAACGCTCCCAACCCGCCGCGACGAGGCATGGCGCTATGCCGATATGGACGGTGTCGCACGGCTTGGCGCGGTGGCGCTTGATGCGTGGCAGGACATCGCCGTGCCTGCCGGTGAGAGCATCACGCGCTGCATGATCGTCGGCAGCGATGCGCCCGAATTGCACCGTTTCCGCGTCACGCTGGGCGAAGGCGCGACGGCAGCTTTCTTCGTGACCAATGCCGGGCAGGACTACACCCGCGTCGAAGTGGAAGTCCGGCTCGACAAGGCCGCGCATTTCGAATTCGGCGGGGTCACCATCGGCGGCGGCACGGCGACCCGGGAATTCGTCACCAAGGTGGTCCACGCTGAGCCGAACGCGACCAGCAACCAGACCGTGCGCAGTGTGCATTGGAACACCGGCACCGGCAATTTCCTCGGCGAAATCAAGGTTGCGCGCCATGCCCAGAAGACCGACGCGGCGCAGGATTTCAAAGCGCTGCTGCTCGAAGCCGGGGCGTGCGCCAATGCCGTGCCGCAGCTCGAAATATTCGCCGACGATGTGAAATGCGCGCACGGCGCGACCGTCGGCGAATTGGATGAGGCGGCGCGGTTCTACATGATGGCGCGCGGGCTCGATCCGGCGACCGCGCAGCGGCTGCTGGTGCAGGCCTTCATCGGTGATGCCTTCGTGGCGCTGGGCGACCCGGCCGACCACGAACGGCTGCTCGATGCGGCACTCGGCGCGCTGGAAGGAGCGCGGCTGTGAACGCGCCCACGACCATCCAGCGCGACCTTAGCGCCGACTTCCCCGGCCTCGTCACCGCCGACGGCGCGCCGTGGCACTATCTTGACACCGGCGCGACCGCGCAGAAACCGCAGGCCGTGATCGACGCGATGGCGCGCGCGATGGGTGAGGATTACGCGACGGTGCACCGCGGGGTCTATGCCCGCTCGGCCGAGATGACGGTCGCCTACGAGGCAGCCCGGCGGCGGATCGCAACCTTCCTTGGCGGGCGCGAGGACGAGATCGTCTTCACCCGCGGCGCGACCGAGGCGATCAATCTCGTCGCGCAGACCTGGGGCCGGGCGAACCTCAAACCCGGCGACCGCATTCTGCTTTCGCAGCTCGAGCACCATTCGAACATCGTGCCGTGGCAGATGATCGCGGCCGAAACAGGCGCGGGGATCGATGTGTGTCCGCTCACATCCAATCATCAGATCGATCTCGATGCAGCAGAAGCGATGCTGACTGAGGCGCACAAGCTGGTCGCCTTGAACCATGTTTCCAACGTCACCGGCAGCGTGCTCGACGCAGCCCGCGCCGCCGCCTTGGCACATGCGGTCGGCGCGAAGTTGCTGCTCGACGGATGCCAGTCGGCGCCCCACATCGGGGTCGACGTCACTGCGCTCGATTGCGATTTCTTCGTGTTCTCGGCGCACAAGCTTTACGGCCCGACCGGGATCGGGGCGCTGTGGGCGCGGGCAGACCTGCTGGCCGCGATGCCGCCGTGGCAAGGCGGCGGGGCGATGATCGACCGCGTGACCTTCGAGCGCACCACCTATGCCCCCGCGCCGCAGCGGTTCGAAGCCGGAACGCCCGCGATCACTGAAGCCATCGCCTTCGCGGCGGCAGCGGATTACGTCGATG
>DAIQNP010000307.1:0-3350 GCA_036788335.1 Erythrobacter sp. | reverse complement strand
CTAGCCGCCGGGGCCGCCGCCCGTTTAATTGCCGGGATCTGGCGCATTCCCTATACTCCCGCGCGGTCGCCGGGGTAGCTCAGCTGGCAGAGCACCGCATTCGTAATGCGGGGGTCGGAGGTTCGACTCCTCTCCCCGGCACCATCAAATCAATGGTCCATACCGGACACATGGTTTACGTTTTATACCGGAGACATGGTTTACACCTGCACCGGGGCGAAGGGGTTGGGCGCGGGTTCGACGCGGTCCTCCTGATGATCGAAGAAGCCTAGATCAAAATCCAGGAAGCTGACCAGCCAGATCCGGTCGTCGACCTCGCGGAGGCCCACGAGTTGGCCGGCAAACACGTTGCTGAGGTTGATCTTGCGTCGCCCCAGGCAGATCCGGCCACAGCGGGTGACGCGGACGGTGCGATCGTGGAAGGGGTAGTCCGGGTCGGCCGGCGGCCGGTACTCCCGCGCTGACGGTGTATAGAGCTCACCGGGGAAGGCGCCATTGAGCGCTTGATGGGGGCGCTCGTGGTTGTAAACCCCGACGAAGCGATCAAAGCGTTCCTGCTGCTGCAGGAAGTTGAAGGAGGCGGGCTTGGTGCGCTGGATCTGGATGCCGAGGCGCAACCACCAGACCGACAGCCGGGAGAGGCCGAACAGCGCGTTGGGCGCGGCAAAGGGCGGGCCGTTATCAGTGCGGATCGCCTGGGGCAGGCCAAAGTCCTTGAAGGTGCGCTCGAAGATCGTCACGGCGAAGTCCGAGCGGGTCGAGGCTACCCCCTCGCAGCTCAGCAGGTAGCGGGACCGGTAATCGGTGATGGTCAGCGGGTAGCAGTACTGCTTGTTGCCGAGCTTGAACTCGCCCTTGTAGTCGGCACACCACAGGCCGTTGGGCTCGTGGGCGGCGCGCAGCTCGGTGCCTTGGGCCTTGTGCCGGCGGCGTCTGCGGCGCTTGACGAGACCGTGGCGGTCGAGCACCGCGTGCACGGTGCTGATCGCGGGTGACTTGATCATCGGGTACTGCTTGATCAGCTTGTCGTGGATCTTCGGAGCGCCCCATGAAGGGTACTCGCGCTTGATGCCGAGAATGCTGCGCTCGACCTGGAAGGGCAACCGGTTGGCCTGGCGGTAGGGGCGCCGACTGCGGTCGTTGAGCGCATCCAGACCGCATTCCTTGTAGCGGTTGAAGATCTTGTAGCCGGTGACCCGGGAAATGCCGAACTCCCGGCACACGGTGGTCATCTTCTCGCCTTCGAGCAGCCGGGCAACGAATCTGAGGCGTTCATCCATCGGTTTACACTCTTTCCAAGGCATCTGGGCTCTCCCCAAATGCGAGATGTGTAAACCATGTGTCCGGTATAAGGTGTCAGCTGTCTCTCGCTAAGCACAAACTACTTACGCCGAGCGCTCTGCTCACCGAATTCTCCGTAAGTGCACCGTAAGTGCAGTTGCACTCGAAAAGCAGCGGGCACCGCCTGTTGGTTTTCGTTCTGAAGCTAGTCAAAGACAGCAACGCGCGAGCGACAGAGTTCGAGCGTCCTGTCGACGGTAGCCCGCGCATCAGCGCTCAGCGCAAGCGCGCGTGGGAGGACGAGCGCATCCAGCGCAAGCCGCAATCGCTGCAGCACGTCGTCGATGGCAGCTTGTGCATCTTGAGCCCGCAGGCCGGCGAGGGTGGCAAGCGCCACGAAATCCGCGCGCCGCAGCCGTTCGTCCTTGCCGCCGAGCTTCAACGCCATACGATCGTGCGCAAGGCCGGGAAAGACGCGCGTGGTCAGCGTGTCGTAGACCGGCGCCAAGCGTACCGAGCGAAACGCGGTGTCCCCGCTGTGGGCGACCTTCAGGAGTGCCATGTCCTCCAGGGCAATCCAGCGAGGATCGCCAGCCTGCTCGCGGATGTCCAAGCGCTCGACCACCAAGGCCGGAGGCAAGCCGTCAGGCATTCGCAGTAACACGGCATCCGGTGCGGTGAGCCCGACGGCACGGGCGAGTGTCAGCCCGATCCACTCGACAAGCGGCAGCGAGTCAAAGCCGCTCGTCCCGCCTGGCTTCAGGATATGCGTGAAGGGCAACGCCACGCTTGGCGAGAGCTTTCCCTCGGCGTCCAGGTGCATGGGAGCCTTGATCTGCACGCCAGAAAGTCGCGGCGTTTCCGCGATGGCATAGAGCGCAGCCAGCCTGTGCTCGAAGTCCCTTTCGAGAGTGCTTCTGCCCGGACCTGCGTAAGTTCCCGTAAAGAGGCCGTCCGTGCTGAAACGTGCAAACTTGGTGGTGAGGGTATCGGCAGGGAGTCGCGCGAGCTCATCCACTGTTGCTGCAATGCTGATGTTCGACAGGTAGCGCCGGCCGGACCGCACCAGCGCCCGCTCATCGCCACCCTCTTTCAGCACTGAATCGAGCCAGCCTTCGGGCAGCAGCGAGACGATGAAGGGCGGCAGCCTGCCGGGGACGGTCTGCCGTACGATCGGCGGCAGCGCTGGCCCGTCCGTGTTCACCGACCAGCGCCACTCGAAACCGTCGTGGGTGAGCATGCCGACAGGACGCCCGTGCCAGGCGACGTGCAGGTCGAATGCAGCTGCGTTTTTTGCGGCAACCGCTGCAGGTCGCTGCAGCAAAGCCTTCTCGGCGCGCTCACCTTCCCGAAACCACTGGTTCTCGCGTGCTAGTGACCACACGGCATCGCTGGCCGCCTTGGGA
Organism: Erythrobacter sp.; assembly: GCA_036788335.1. Lineage (GTDB taxonomy): Bacteria > Pseudomonadota > Alphaproteobacteria > Sphingomonadales > Sphingomonadaceae > Erythrobacter. The sequence goes on along the minus strand of DAIQNP010000307.1, from coordinate 663 downwards.
CTTCCATACTCCTCGATGAGGCGTGCCGCTATCGTTTCCCTCATTGCCGCCTCGATCGAGGCGGCATGTTCACTGCGGATACGGAAGGCTTCGAGGAAGCGTTGCCGGACGCCTGACACGGACACGCTGAACTCCCCCAGGCTGTCGGCCACGATGGCGCTGGCGACCGATGGATTAACGGGGGCCTTGTTCTGGATGATCTCAAGGGACCGGATGTGCGTGCGCTGGACGCGCTGGCCGGACAGGTACAGGCGACCGTCCCGGGTGGGACCGAGCAGGATGGCACTGGCGCCCGACAGGTAGGCTCTGGGATACAGGTAGCGGGCGATCCGCACGGCATGGGCCAGGACCGTCTGCTCGATATCGTCGCCCGCATCGACGTAGATGCCCCGCATGAGCTGGACGATCTTTCCCGTTTCAGCCAGGTAGTGGCTGCGGGTCTTGTCGATCGTCTCACCAACGAGCTGGAGGGGCATTTCTAACTTTCCCGTGTTTCAGATACGCAAAAGTTAGTTTCGCGGGATTTCAGCCGGTTTTTGCACCAGTGCCCCGCTGGCGGGCCGCGGTCACACCGGCCGGGCTGGGGAGCGGCGTCAAGGCCGTGGAGACCCGGACGCCCGCCGAGCGCCACCGGGCGATGAGCTGGGCGCAGCGGCTGAAGCG
>DAIQNP010000306.1:0-3458 GCA_036788335.1 Erythrobacter sp. | reverse complement strand
CCCGTCCGCTACTGGTGGCGCTGATCGCGGTGCCGATCATCATCCAGAGCTATGGCATCTTCTTCATCGCCTATGGCTGGGCCAAGGCGTGGAGCGTGCCGCACGCCATCGCCGCCCCTTGCGCGCTGATCGGTACGTCGAACTTCTTCGAACTGGCGGTGGCGGTCGCCATCGGACTGTTCGGGCTGGGCAGCGGCGCGGCGCTGGCGACCGTCGTGGGGGTGCTGGTCGAGGTGCCGGTGATGCTGTCGCTGGTCGCCATCGCCAACCGCACGCGCGGGAGCTTTGCGGCTGGGTAGCCGGTCAGGTCAGTCCCGCTTCAGCGCCGCCAGCCGGGCGGCCAGCGGGCCGAGCTGCTCGCCTTCCCTGACAATCCCGGCCGCCTTGCGCGCAGCATCGGCGTTCGGCCCTTCGGCATAAGGGTCGATCGCGAGGCCGAGCGTCTGCGCCACTGCTTCGCCAAGGTCGAACATGTCGCCGGTAAAGGCGATCTCGTCGCAATCATCGGCTTCGAGCTCGATCTCGAGTTCCTCGCTCTCGGTCATCGCCCGCCCGCTGTCCTCGACGAACCGCAGGTCGACCGCTTCGTCGATGGTGACGGGGAAATCCTCGACGCTGATGGCGCAGGGTTGCAGGATCGCTGCCTTCAGCCGCCCGGTCGCACGGATCGCGCGCGGTTTCTGTTCGAGCGCCACTTCGGCGCGCAGCGAATGCACCGCGCCCAGGCCGAACCGCGCTGCCAGTGCCGTACGCTCGGCCTCGGTCGCCTCGATCACGATCGGCTCGCCGGGCAGCGGGCGGGCTTTGACCATCCGGGACATTTCCGGGCGGGCCAATTCGGGCAGAGGAAGCGCTTCGTTCACCAGATCGCGCTCGCCTTCAACATTTCCGCATCGCTGAAACGGGCAAGGCGCTGCGACAATTTCATCAGCTTGTCGGCCACCAGCGCCGCACAGGCGGCTTCGTCCGCGCCTTGGGCAAAGGTGGTGTTGCGCTGGACTGCGCCCGCAAGCTTCTCCTGATCGCCCGCGTTGAGCGCGCTGCGATAGGCGCCCAGCCGGCCACCGAGCACGCTCATCAGCTTGCCGATGCGCTTGCCCACGACCACGTCATTGACACCGAATTCCCTGAGCTGCCCGTCCATGTCCTCGACGAACAATTCGGCCAGCAAGGCGCTTTCGGTGCGCATCTCCGACGCCTCGATCCGCACCATCACCGTGCTCAGCACCGCGGTGATCAGGTCGAACCGCCCGGCGATGCTGTCGGCCACCTTGCATTCGGCATAATAGGCCGGGTCGCGGGCCAGTTCGATCACGCGGTGCCACAGCGGACGGATTTCTTCGCGCGGATCGGGTGCGGTACCGAGCAGTCGGGAGAGGAAGGACATGCGCGTCGGGCCTTTCGCGTGGAGCCAGAAGACAGTGGGAGTCTGCAGAATTACGCGCGGTCTTGCCCGCAGGATGCGTTCAACCCCGGTTCAACCCTGACCCATCATCTGCCCACAGATGGTGCGTTGCAAGCTTGCGCCTTGCCGCTTAAAGCGCAAGGCACATGCGATATAGGGTGCGCAAGCTGCGCGGCAATAGAGACAGGACTAACCGATTTTGGCGCAGATGACGAAGGTGAGCGGCAAGGTATCCGCACGGCGGGCGCGGTCGCGGGCGCTGGTGGCTCTCGCCGCGATGGCAGGCGTGCTGGCGGGCTGTGCCTCGATCCGGGAATCGCGCGGCTACATCATCGATCCGCTGCTCAGCAACACGGTCCAGCCCGGCATCGACAACCAGACCTCGGTCGAAGGTACGCTCGGTCGCCCGACCTTCACCAGCCAATACGGCGAACCGACCTGGTATTATGTCTCCAGCGTTACCGGACAGCGGCCCTTTGCCCGCCCGCGTATTCGCGAACACAGCGTGATGGCAGTCCGCTTCGACGAGGCGGGCAATGTGATCGCGGTCGATCGCAGCGGAGTGGACCGTGTGGTGTTCCTCGATCCCGACGGCAGCAAGACCCCGACCCTCGGGCGGGAGCGCGGCTTCCTCGAAGACCTGTTCGGCAATATCGGCCAGGTCGGCGGCGTGGGACCGGGCGGCGGCGGTCCGGGCGGACCGTAAGCGAACGCGCTTGCGGCGCTTGATCCTGCGCCCGCTCGCGCCATATCTGCGGGCATGAGCAGCAATTCGGAAAGCCACGGCATGGTCCAGTGGCACGGCACCACCATCATCGGCGTCCGGCGCGAAGGCAAGACCGTGATCGCGGGCGACGGGCAGGTGTCGATGGGCAACACCGTGATGAAGCCCAATGCGCGCAAGGTGCGCCGCATCGGGGCCCCTGACAAGAGCGGGCAGGGCAAGGTCGTGGCCGGGTTCGCCGGGGCGACTGCCGATGCCTTCACCTTGTTCGAGCGGCTGGAAAAGAAGCTGGAGCAATATTCCGGCCAGCTGATGCGCGCTGCTGTCGAACTCGCCAAGGACTGGCGCACCGACAAGTACCTGCGCAATCTCGAAGCGCTGATGATCGTCGCCGATGCCGACACGCTGCTGGTGCTGACCGGCAATGGCGATGTGCTGGAGCCGGTGGGCGAGATCGCCGCGATCGGATCGGGCGGCAACTTCGCGCTCGCCGCTGCCCGCGGAATCGCCGATTACGAAACCGATGCCGAGGTGATCGCGCGCAAGGCAATGGCGGTCGCAGCGGACATCTGCGTCTTCACCAATGGCAATCTGACGGTCGAGACTGTCTAGCTCCCTTCCCGTTTCCCGGAAATCCCATGATCGAAAACCTCACCCCCAAAGCCATCGTCGCCGCGCTCGACGAACACATCATCGGGCAAGCGGACGCCAAGCGTGCGGTCGCGGTGGCGCTGCGCAATCGCTGGCGGCGGCAACGCCTGGGCGCGGATCTGCGGGACGAGGTAACGCCCAAGAACATTCTGATGATCGGCCCCACCGGCTGCGGCAAGACCGAGATCAGCCGCAGGCTGGCGAAGCTTGCCGAAGCCCCGTTCATCAAGGTCGAGGCGACCAAGTTTACCGAAGTCGGCTATGTCGGGCGCGATGTCGAACAGATCGCCCGCGACCTGGTCGAAGAGGCGATCCGGCTGGAAAAGGATCGCCGCCGCGAAGCTGTGCGCGAAGCCGCGTCGCAGGCCGCGATGGACCGGCTGCTCAACGCACTGGTGGGCGACAATGCCTCCGAAGCGACCCGCGCCAGTTTCCGCGAGCGGATCGTCCAGAACGCGATGAACGATGTCGAGGTCGAGATAGAGGTGCGCGACACACCGTCAGCCCCGTTCGACATGGGCGCGATGGGCGGCCAGATCGGGATGATCGACCTCGGCGACATGATGGGCAAGGCGCTGGGCAAGAAGGCCACCCGCCGCCAGAAACTGCGCGTGCCCGATGCCTGGGACCGGCTGGTCGAGGAAGAGGCCGACAAGCGGCTGGATCAGGACGATGTCG
>DAIQNP010000305.1:0-3471 GCA_036788335.1 Erythrobacter sp. | reverse complement strand
GCCGGTCGTCGGGATCGTCGGTTCGTGCGATCAGGCCGAGGTCCACCAGATGATCGATCCAGCGCAGGGCCGTGGTCGGGGGACAGGCGGCACCGATGCAGGCGCTGGACACCGAAACCGGGCGCCCCTCGCAGGCGCTGATGTACAGATCGAGCAGATTGTCGAAGGCTGGGCTTGCCGACAGGTTCTGGATGTTCGCGATCTCGTCGGCCTTGCGGCGCGCGCGATAGATCCGCCTGGCCTGAATCACGCAGTCATCGGCGGATGCATTGGCCGATTTCCTGATGGAATTCGTCAGGGTCCGGATCTCGTTGGCGACCTTCTCGATGTCGCCGGCCAGAATTGTGGCGGCCGCTTCCAATCTGCCTTCCTGATTTGTCTCCGATGCCCGAATTGCGGGCGTCTCGCGATCCAGAACCTTTTGATCGGTTTTCATCACTTCCTCCCTGTTCATCAAGCTCCGCAAAAGGAGGCTTGATGACAGCATCTTGACGCGCCGGAGCCGCCGGGAATTTGATTTCGGTCAATTCGTCCGGCCGATTCATTCAACTGGCCGCATTTCTGTCCTCGATATCGGGAAATATCTGGCCGCATGCGCCGATGCGGCAGCGTTTGATGCTGCGAATTTGTCGCGGCCGACGGGTGTTGCCCGCGCTCGTGCTGCCGGGTAATCGCCGGGATGATCGAGCCATCCTCCAGCCTGGCTCATTCGGAGACATGAGCCGAATACCGGGGTTATCTGCCAAAATTAACCCCGGCTAAATTTATCGTTTGTCACGGATACGTAATCCCCCTTACGGTCATCGCTTCTAAGCGAAGATCGGTCTGAATCGCACACGGCTCTTGTGGGAAGCCCACGCGATCAATTGGGGAACTGAGACTATGGAAACTGGCAGGACGTCGAACACCTTCAAGGTCGGGTTGCAGCAAGAGAACGTCGACGGCAGCGACAAGGAACTGGTGGGTATCGATGCTCCGGACAGGGCGTTGGCGTCCGGGTTGCTCAAAGGCAAAAGCTCGCTCTTCAGTTCCGATGCGATTACCCCGGCGATCGAGGCGCAGGCCCGCGCCAATGCCAACCCGCAAGCCGACTGGAACAAGCTGCAACTCGGCCTCGACAATCTTTATGCCGAGGCGCAGGCTGCGCTTTCCAGCCTTTCCGGCGCGGCCCGAATTTCGGCGCTGGCGGACTATTCCAGCCAGTTCGAACTTGCGCCGGTCAAGGGCGGCTATGTCACGATCGATGCCTTCGCCAAGGACGGCGACGGGAGCGCATTGCTTGACGTGCTGCAATCGCTGGGCCTGCAAAAAGGCGTCGCGTTCGGCTCGGCGGTCAGTGGCCGCCTGCCGATCGACGCGATCGACGATCTGGCGGCAGTGGCCTCCCTCAGCCATGCCCGCCCCGTGCTGGCGATGACACGGGTGGGTTCGGTCACCTCGCGCGATGGCGCGGCGCTGCAGACCGATGTGGTCACCGCGAATTTCGGCCTTGACGGGACCGGGATCACCATCGGCATCCTGTCGGACAGCTTCAACACCTCGGGCGGCGCCATTGATTATGCCGCCGACATTGCCAGCGGCGACTTGCCCGACGATGTGCTTCTGCTGGACGACAGCGTCGCCGGCGGGACGATCGACGAAGGCCGCGCAATGGCGCAGCTGATCCACGACATCGCGCCGGGCGCCGATCTTTCCTTCCACACCGCGTTCGGCGGTCTTGCGGATTTCGCGCAAGGGATCATCGATCTCGCCGATGCCGGGGCGGACATCATCGTCGACGACGTGATCTATTTTGCCGAGCCGATGTTCCAGGACGGCATCATCGCGCAGGCGGTCGACGCGGTCGATGCACGCGGCATTCCCTATTTTTCCTCGGCCGGGAACAATGGCGACAATTCTTTCGAGGACAGCTTCCGCCTTTCGGGCGTCTTCAACCCCACCTTCGGCCAGCTGCACGACTGGGATCCGGGCGTTGGTGTGGACACTGCGCTCAGCATCACCATCGCTGCCGGACGGAACATCCTCTTCGTTCTCCAGTGGGACGAGCCCTACGGGGCCAGCACCAGTGACGTGGACATCATCCTGACCTCGGGCGGGGGACTGGCTTCCGGGGGCACGATCGTCGCAGGCTCGGCCTCTGCCAATATCGGCGGCGATCCGGTCGAGATCTTCAGCTTCACGAACACATCAGGGTCTGCGCAGACCTTCGACCTCAACCTCGCCCTGTTCGAAGGCCCGGCGCCGTCGCTGTTCAAGGTGGTCGATTTCGGCAGCGGGCTGACGATCAACGAATACCTCACCCTGGACAAGAGCACGAGCTACGGCCACGCCAATGCCGAAGGCGCGCTGGCGGTCGGGGCCGCGTTCAATTTCGATACGCCCGAATTCGGGCAGGATCCGCCGCTTCAGGAAACCTTCTCCTCAAAGGGCGGCGTGCCGATCCTGTTCGACGTCGACGGCAACCGGCTGGCCACCCCGATCATCCGTGACACGGTCGATTTCACCGCGACCGACGGCGGCAACACCACCTTTTTCGGCCAGCAGATCGGCGATGGCGACGATTTCCCGAACTTCTTCGGCACATCGGCGGCGGCTCCCAACGCCGCTGCGGTTGCGGCATTGCTGATGCAGGCGTTCCCGGATGCGACGCCCGACCAGCTCGAATTCGCGCTGGAAAGCACCGCGATCGACATCCTTACCGATTTCACCGGGGCACCGCTCGGCGTGGGCTATGACCTGACCAGCGGCGCGGGCCTGATTCAGGCCGATGCGGCACTGGCCGCGCTCGAGGCGCTGATGACGCCGGCACCCACTGTCATCTTCGAGGAAGACTTCGACGATTTCCGCGGCCTGGGCTTTGCGCCCGAGCCGGCAGAAGGCCAGCTCGACAGCGATGTCTTCCGCGTCATCGGCCTCAGCGACGGCGCCGGAAGCTTTGGCGGCACGCACGTTACCGGCGATTTTGCGCGTGGGTCCGATCTCGATGGCGGCGTCGGCACGGGCGGGGTCTATGCCTTCAACACCAGCAGTGACCCTGACGATTACAGTATCGGATTCCAGCCTGCCGGCAGCGACGTGAACCCCGGCGCGTTCGACATCCTGATCACGAACACGGGCGATGCGACTGACAGCTTCGGTATCGCCTACAATATCGAATTCAACAACGATCAGGGTCGCGCAACCAACCTCAACCTTCAGGTTTCGGTGGACGGCGGGACCACCTTCACCCCCTTCAGCGCGTTCGATTTCACCACGCCTCTGGCCGCCGACACCAACGGTTTCACGACCGAGGCGCGCAGCGGCACCGTGACGCTGGGATCGACGGTCGCAACCGGCGGCAGCTTCATCCTGCGCTTCGCGATCTCCGATGCCGGCGGCGGCGGTTCGCGTGACGAGATCGCGATCGACGATATCGTGGTTACGACCGCAGCGCCCAGCGGCGGCGGCGATCCAGACCCGCAGCCCGGCACG
>DAIQNP010000304.1:0-3475 GCA_036788335.1 Erythrobacter sp. | reverse complement strand
TCGATGGCTGGACGCTCGACAACCAGCTCGAAGTGGCGATGGAAGCGCTGCGCTGCCCGCCGGGCGACATGGGCGTGGAAAGCCTGTCCGGCGGCGAAAAGCGCCGTGTCGCGCTCACCCGCCTGCTGATCCAGAAGCCTTCGATCCTGCTGCTGGACGAGCCGACCAACCACCTCGATGCCGAAAGCGTGCAGTGGCTGGAAAATCACCTCAAGGATTATGCCGGCGCGGTGCTGATGATCACCCACGACCGCTACTTCCTGGATAACGTGGTCGAATGGATCCTCGAACTCGATCGCGGCTCCTACTATCCCTACGAAGGCAATTATTCGACCTACCTCGAAAAGAAGGCCAAGCGGCTGGAGCAGGAAAGCCGCGAGGAGAGCGGCAAGCAGAAGGCCTTGCAGCGCGAGCTCGAATGGATTCGCCAGACCCCGGCAGCGCGCCAGACCAAGAGCAAGGCCCGTGTCCGCAAGTTCGAGGAATTGCAGAACGCGCAGGACAATCGCTCGCTCGGCAAGGCGCAGATCGTCATCCAGGTGCCTGAGCGACTGGGCAGCAAGGTGATCGAGGCCAAGGGCCTGACCAAGTCCTATGGCGACAAACTGTTGTTCGAAAACCTGTCGTTCATGCTGCCGCCGGGCGGTATCGTCGGCATCATCGGTCCGAACGGCGCGGGCAAGTCCACACTGTTCAAGATCATCACCGGCAAGGAACAACCCGACAGCGGCACGATCGAGATCGGCAGCACGGTGCACCTTGGCTATGTCGACCAGAGCCGCGACCACCTGAACCCGTCAAACAACGTGTGGCAGGAAATCTCCGACGGGCATGATTACATGACCGTCAACAAGCAGGAAACCTCGACCCGCGCCTATGTCGGTGCGTTCAACTTCAAGGGCGCCGACCAGCAGAAGAACGTCGGCAAGCTGTCGGGTGGTGAACGCAACCGCGTGCACATGGCCAAGATGCTGAAGCAGGGCGGCAACGTGCTGCTGCTGGACGAGCCGACCAACGATCTCGACGTCGAAACGCTGGGCGCGCTGGAAGACGCGATCGAGAACTTCGCGGGCTGCGCGGTGGTGATCAGCCACGACCGCTTCTTCCTCGACCGGCTCGCCACCCACATCCTCGCCTTCGAGGGCAACAGCCATGTCGAATGGTTCGAAGGCAATTTCGAAGCTTACGAGGAAGACAAGCGCCGCCGATTGGGCGACGCGGCCGATCGCCCGACCCGGCTGGCCTACAAGAAGCTGACGCGCTGATATTGGCGCGGCCGCCTGCTTTACGCCCCCTTAACGGACCCTGCGTCATGTTACGTAGGTAACAGGGTGACAAAGGGGTTTGCGGGGGCATGTTGACCGAACTGACGGTACCGCTCGATCTGGTGCTGGTGCTGCTTGTGCTGGCGGCATCTGTAGGGATGCTTGCCAACCGGCGCGGTGTCCTGAGCGGACCGCTGACGGCAGCGGCCCAGCTCAGGCGGCGCCGCGACGATCCACCCGCCCTTTTCTTCAGCCGCACAGCGCTTGAACAGGCGATCGAACTGACGGTCCGCCGAAGCCTCGCTCGCCCACTTGCCCACACTGTGTTGCGCGCGCGGATCGACCAGCTCGATCCGCTGGACGCGGTCTGGACCCCGGAAACCCGCGACCAGATGCTCGGCAAGATTGCCGCAGTGATGCGCGCCGGGGTCCGCCGCGGCGACCGCGTCACCCACATCGCCGGCGAAGGCTTCACCATCGTCATCCCCGGCAGCGACGAGCGCAGCGCACGCAGCGTGGCGGAGCGTCTGCGTGCGGCGTTGGCGAGCACCCGGATCGACGGCCAGGGCATCGCAGCCCCGCTCACCGCGCGCTTCGGCTTGGCCGCACGGCGAGCCGGCGAAGGCGAAACGCTGCTCGCGGCGCGGGCCGAACGCGCGCTGCGCCGAGCGGAAGGCAGCCGCGATACCCACCTGGTCGCCGCCAGCGAGATCGAGGAAGTGCTTTATCTGCCCGCGCCCCAGCCGTCGCCCGAACCGGCGCCGGCTCCATCGGCCGCGGCCGCCTGATCCGCGTCAGGGCGCAGCCCAGCTGCCCGACCATTCCCCTTCCGCCGCTGCGCGCCGCATCTGCGCGCGAAGATGTCCGGTATGGGCGAGATAGAGCCAGTCGAGTTCCAGAATAGAAATTTGCAGAACCGCGAAATTGTCCCGCGCCGGCAGCAATTGCTGCTCGTCCGGCTCTACCCCTTCGAACGCGCTCGGCAAGCCCGAGGTGGGCGCGTCGGACAGTGCGCCCGGCCCTTCGCCAAGATAGCAGCGGCGGGCAAAATTGGTGCTGGCCGCCCATGCCGCATCGGCCAGCGGGCCATGCGTTTCGATCCGCCCGGTGCCGCGTGCCCGGATCTGGATCTTCGCCGCCTTGTCGTAAAACACCGCCGCAATGCGCGGATCGGCTGCCACGGCGGCGGCCTTGGGTGCGCGGGCATCGGTGTGCAGGCGCAAGGTCCAGGCCGCCGTGTCGAAGCTGCGCAGCACCATAACCCGCGCATCCACATCGGCAGTGACGATCACCGGCGTATGCAGTGGGCTCTTGCGGTCGCGCGCGGCGCGCGCCAGACGCTGGGCGCAATCGGCGCGCACCTGATCGAGATCGTCGAACATCATGAAGGCCATTGCCGGGCAATCGGCGCGGGTCAAGCCGGATGACACTGCGCCGAATGACGTTCAGCAATATCGGTTCGAACCTGAACAACGAAAGATAGCGTGGTTCAGCGATGCGACAGAACGAAAGGCCTACATCCATAATTCTCAACACTCCGCTTGTGGTGGGCGGGCGACACTGGAGGCAATGATGACCTATTCCCTGTTTCTCCGGGGCGGTGCGCTTTCGGCTCTGGCCTTCGCCCTCGCCTTTACTCTCCCTGCGGCTCCGGCCGAGGCGCAGGATCGTACCGAACGGCGGGTGTCCGAGCGCTCGGCCGCGCCCGATGCCGGCCCGGTCAGCATGATGCGTCAGGAGCGACGCGGCGGCGGCGAACGGCGCGGCGGCTTCGGTTCGGACGCGGTGCGCAGCGCCCAGCAGGCCCAGCGTGCCCAGCGGACAGAACGCCCGCAGCGCGCCGAGCGGGTCGATCGCCGCAGCGAGGTCCGGGCCGAAAGGGTCGATCGTCGCAGCGAAGTGCGTGCAAGGCAGATCGACCGTCGCAGCGAGGTTCGCGCTGACCGGGTCGACCGCCGCACCGAAACCCGCGCGCAGCAGGTTGAACAGCGCGGCGACATTCGCGCACGCCAGCTCGAAGCACGCGGCCGCGACCGGGCAGCCGACCGGGTCGACCGGCGCAGCGAGACCCGCGGCGACCGGATCGAACAGCGCGGCGATATCCGGGCCGGCCGGATCGAACGCCGGGGCGATGTCCGCGCTGACCGGGTCGAACGCCGGGGCGACATCCGCGCCGATCGGATCGAACGCCGGGGTGACATCCGCGCCGA
>DAIQNP010000303.1:0-3483 GCA_036788335.1 Erythrobacter sp. | reverse complement strand
AGCAGCATCGCGATGAACTCCGCGCCCACCAGCACCATCAGCCCGGCGGCGTTGAAGAACGTCATGATCAACCACAGCACCGAGTGCACAGGGTTGCGCGCCATGATCACCATCACAGCACTGGCGACGACGATGGTCGCGAAGAAATAGAAGGCGATGGCCTGTATCATGATGTTACTCCGCCGATCCGTCGCCCCGGCGAAGGCCGGGGTCCAGAAAGCGGCAATGTGATCCCTTAGTCCAAGCTGGATCCCGGCCTGCGCCGGGATGACGAAGAAAATTCCAAGACCCCGTTTCCCCCTGTCCGGCGCGCCCTAGCGGTAGGGGGCGTCGGCTTCAAGATTGGCCGCGATGGCCCGTTCCCACTTGTCACCATTGCTGAGCAGCTTGGCCTTGTCATAAAGCAGCTCGGCGCGGGTTTCGGTGGCGTATTCGAAATTCGGCCCCTCGACGATGGCATCGACCGGGCAGGCTTCCTGACAGAAACCGCAATAGATGCATTTTGTCATGTCGATGTCGTAGCGGGTGGTGCGGCGGCTGCCGTCTTCACGCGGCTCGCTCTCGATAGTAATCGCCTGTGCGGGGCACACGGCCTCGCACAGCTTGCACGCGATGCAGCGTTCCTCGCCATTGGGATAGCGCCGCAGCGCGTGCTCACCGCGGAAGCGGGGGCTGAGCGGCGACTTTTCGAACGGGTAGTTGATCGTCATCTTGGGCTTGAAGACATACTTCAGCGTCAAGGCGTGCGCCTTGAGGAATTCCCAGAGGGTGAACGATTTGATGAGGTGGGAGATGGTGGTCATTTCGGCAATTCTCTGAACTGTTCTGAGAGTTGGAACGAACAAATCCCAACGAAGAAATCGCTGTTGGGTCGTCCGATAATGTTCCGTTCAATCATGATCGTTCCACTCGATGCACGTCCGGCATTCAGGTTTGCTTGGATTGACGTACGTGTCTCTGATTCATAACCGAAGAACCCCTCCCGACCTGGATCGAGGGTTCCCTTAAAACGGCCAGAAAGCTGGAATTCCTCTGGTGCGGTGACAAGGAACGTCACCTTGCTTCCGCGGTCGAGTGAGTTCCAATCGCCCACGATCCCGCTTAGCTGAAATGGGCTAGCTTCAGCATCGTACATATCGCAGCTAAACGATCCACTTTTGAGCGGAGGAGGAGCAGGGGGAACCGGCACCGGGCTGAGTTGCGCGGAGGCAGTAGAGGCTGCCATCGTCGCCAAAAAGGTAAAGACGCCGTGCATCATCCGAAATGCCCCGTTGCCATGAGATAGCCGCTGGTCACCGCGACGAACAGCAGGCTCATCGGCAGGAACACCTTCCAGCCCAGACGCATCAGCTGGTCATAGCGATACCGCGGCACGGTCGCCCAGATCCAGCTGAACATCAGGAAGAACATGAAGGTTTTCAGCAGGAACCAAATGATCCCCGGCACCATGTAGAGCGGCGCCCAGTCGACCGGCGGCAGCCACCCGCCCCAGAACAGCAGCGTGTTCAGCGAGCACATCAGCAGGATGTTCGCATACTCGCCGAGCCAGAACAGCGCGAAGCTCATCGAGGAATATTCGGTCTGGTAACCCGCGACGAGCTCGCTTTCCGCTTCGGTCAGGTCAAACGGCGCGCGCGCAGTTTCGGCCAGCGAGGAGATGAAAAACACCACCCACATCGGGAACAGCAGCGGGTGCACCACATAGCCGTTGATCACGCCCAGCCCGAACCCGCGCTGCGCCTCGACAATCCCGCTCATGTTGAAGGTGCCGGCAAACAGCACCACGCAGACCAGCACGAACCCGATCGAGACTTCGTAAGAGATCATCTGAGCCGAAGCGCGCATGGCGGAGAAAAACGGGTATTTGGAGTTTGACGCCCACCCGGCCATCACCACGCCGTAAACCCCCATCGACGAGATCGCGAGGATGTAGAGCAGGCCCACGTTGATATCGGCCAGCACCATGCCCGCATCGAACGGGATCACTGCCCAGGCCGCGAGCGCGACGGTGAAGGTGATGATCGGCGCGAGCAGGAAGATGCCCTTGTTCGCGGCGCTCGGGATGATGGTTTCCTGCAAGAACACCTTGAGGCCATCCGCGAAGGATTGCAGCAAGCCGAACGGTCCGACCACATTCGGCCCGCGCCGCATCATGATCGCGCCCAGCACCTTGCGGTCGACATAGATCACCATAGCTACGCTGAACATGACGAGCAGCGAGATGATCAGGATTCCGGCTAGCGTCGCGATGGTCCAGGCCCATTCGTAGGGCAGACCGAGGGATTGGAAGAAGGCGGTCATCAGTCACACCCTCCGTCAGCGCCGCAATCGAAGCCCCCGGATTCCGAAGATCCCTGCACATGGTTGCCACCGCCGCCAGAATCCTTGAAGCGGCGTCTGCGAGAAGGTTCGACCGACTTTTTGCTTGCTACGACAAACAGGATGCCGACAAAAATGGCAGCGCCCAGGATGGAAAGAACGACGCTCACTCCGCAGCCTCCTTCACGTCCGCCCCATGCAGCAGTTCGTCCGAACAGCGCTGCATCACTTCGCTCGCGCGGGCGATGGGGTTGGTGAGATAGAAGTCCTTGATCGGGTAGCCCGCGATTGCGCCTTCGGCCTTGGCGCCGCTGTCGGCCTTCGGGAGCGCGCCGTAATCCGCAAGGCCCTCCTCGCCCAGCGCAGGGACGGCAGCGATCATCTTCGCCTGCAATTCGCCGAAGCTATCGAAGCCGACGGTGACGCCCAGCGCATCGGCCAGCGCACGCAGGATTGTCCAGTCTTCGCGCGCGTCACCGGGAGCGAAGACCGCCTTTTCAGCGAACTGCACCCGGCCCTCGGTATTGACGTAAGTCCCGTCCTTTTCGGCATAAGATGCGCCCGGTAGGATGATGTCGGCGTGATGCGCGCCCTTATCACCGTGGTGACCGATATAGACCTTGAGGCTCCCAGCGTAGGGCGCATAGTCCATCTCGTCCGCACCGAGGCTGAGCAGTACCTTGGGCGCGGCGGCGGCAATATCGCCCATACCGCCGGGGACGGTAAAACCGAGCATCAGCGAAGCCATCCGCGCCGCCGAAATGTGCAGCACGTTGAAGCCGTTCCAATCGTCCTTCACCAGCCCGAACTTGTCGACCAGCTTGAGCGCCGCTGGAAGCGCGCCGTTGGCCAGCGCCGCCGCACCCACGATCACCGCCGGGCGCTTGGCTGCCTTCATGACGTCACCCAATTCCTTGGGCACGCGGTTGAGCAGCTTCAGATCAGAACCGAGGAAGGTCGCCGGGTAAGTCGGACCCCACTCCGGCCCAACCACATAGACCTTGGCCCCGCCCTTCACCGCCTTGCGCAAGCGGACATTGAGCAGCGCCGCTTCCCAGCGGATATTGCTGCCGATGATCAGGATCGCATCGGCGGCCTCGATACCCGCAAAGGTCGAGTTGAAATTCACCGCCGCGAGGTTCGACACATCATAATTCATGCCGG
>DAIQNP010000302.1:0-3484 GCA_036788335.1 Erythrobacter sp. | reverse complement strand
ATCCACGTCCGCGATGCCCGCGCCGGCAAGTCGCAGAGCGTGCTGCTCAGCCTCGATGAAGCGCGCGCCAATTTCTACGACGCCTTCCTGTCGGACAAGCCAGCCCCGCCCGAACAGCCCGGCGTGCACGTGTTTCCCGACTGGAGCCTTGAACACCTGCGCGGCTTCATCGACTGGACCCCGTTCTTCCGCGCCTGGGAACTCCACGGCAATTACCCCGCGATCCTCACCGACGAGGTGGTGGGCGAGACCGCGACGCAATTGTTCGCCGATGCCAATGCCATGCTCGACCAGATCATCGGCGAGAAATGGCTGACCGCACGCGGCGTCGCCGGCCTGTGGCCCTGCGCGCGGCACGGCGACGACGTGGTGATCCACCTCGCCGAACAGGAAGAACACGTCCTCCTGCCGTTCCTGCGCCAGCAGGTGAAGAAAAGCCGCGACCGCGCCAACATGTGCCTTGCCGACTTCATCGATCCGAACGGCGACTGGATCGGCGGCTTTGCGGTCGGCATCCACGGGATCGACCCGCATTCGGCGCGGTTCCAGGCCGACAAGGACGATTACTCCGACATCCTGCTGAAAGCCTTGGCCGACCGCTTCGCCGAAGCCTTTGCCGAAGCGCTGCACCAGCACGTGCGCACCACGCTGTGGGGCTATGCGCCGGGCGAGCAGCTCACTGCCGAAGCGCTGATCAAGGAGCAATATCGCGGTATCCGTCCCGCGCCGGGCTATCCCGCCTGCCCGGATCACAGCCTGAAGCCGATCCTGTTCGACCTGCTCGACGCGCCGGCCAACGTGGGCCTCACCCTGACCGAAAGCTTCGCCATGTGGCCGACCGCAGCGGTGAGCGGCTTCTATTTCGGCCACCCGGAAAGCGCCTATTTCGGCGTCGCCCGGGTGGGCCGCGACCAACTGGAAGATTACGCCGCGCGGCGGGGGATCGACCTCGCCACGGCGGAACGCTGGCTCAGGCCGAATCTGGATTGATCGCGGCGGGCAGGGCGGCAATGATGCGGGCCATGCTCCCATACCTGACCTTCATCGCTCTGGCGCTGATCGCCGCCCCCGCTGCCGCTGCGACGCAAGACACCGACGCGCCGCCGCCCGCGACGGTGCCGGCAACGATCGTCGTTGCCTTCGACCGTGACAGCATCCGCCCGCTGATCGTCGAGGGGGCGGCGAACAAGGACAGCGGCCGCCCGGTCGAAGCCAATGATCCGGTGCGCATTGCCAGCATTTCCAAGCTGATCATGGCGCTCACCGCGTTGCGGCTGATGGACGAGGGCAAGGTCGATCTCGGCCGCGACGTGTCGGACTATCTCGGCTGGACGCTGCGCTCGCCCTTTCATCCGGACGCGCCGGTAACCCTCACGCACCTGATGTCGCACCGCGCTGGACTGAGTGATAAGGCGGGCTACATCATTCCGCTGGGCGAGAGCCTTGAGACGAAACTTGCCGACCTGGCGGCGTGGCGCGAGGTCGGCCCTCCGGGCGAGGCCGCGTTCGAATATGCCAACCTAGGCTCGCCGCTGGTGGCGACCGCGCTCGAAGCAGCAAGCGGCGAGCGCTATGACAGGCTCGTCGAGCGGCTGGTCTTTGCGCCGCTGGGGGTGAAGGCCTGCCTCAACTGGATCGGCTGCGATGCCGGTATGGAGGCCCGCAAGGTGACGCTCTATCGCCACACCGGCGAGATCGCGGTCGATGGCCCCGCAAGGCTCCCTCCCGCTTGCACGATCCCGCTGGGCGAGGGCGTGGATTGCAGCCTTGCGAATTACGTCCCCGGCACCAATGCCTCGGTCTTCTCACCCCAAGGGGGCGTGCGGATCGGGATGGTTGATCTGGCAAAGATCGGGCAGGCGCTGCGCAAAAAGGATGAGCGGATCATCTCGGCCAAGGGGCTTGCTGTCATCGACCAGTCTCTGCTCGTCAGCCACAATGAGGGACAAGAGTTTTTCTGCTTCTATGGTCTCCATCTGCAAGTTATCGATGTGGTGGAAAGCGGGTGCGATGATACCCTGTTTGCCGATGGCGCGATGCGGGTCGGTCACTCGGGTGAAGCCTATGGGTTGCAATCGGGCCTGTGGATCGGCGATGGAAACCATCACGGCTTTGCCTACTTCACCACCGAAGTCCACCCGCCGCCCGGCGGCGAGGACACCGGCGGTTTTACGGAGCGTGAAAAGGCACTGATGGCGCGGGCATTGAAGGCTTTTTCAAGCAACCCACCCCGTTCGCCCTGAGCTTGTCGAAGGGCTGTCCTTCACTTTGGGTCTGGCGCGAAAACTCAAGGAGAAATGCGGTCCTTCGACCCCGGCCTCCGCCGGGGCAGGCAGGCTCAGGACGGACGGAAATTTGTCATGGCTCAGCATCCCCGCACCCGCTTTCCTACGCGCGCGCCGCGTGACAGGATGCGCCCATGACCGCCCGCCAAACCCGCCGTGTCTACCGCCCGATCCGCGGGTCCGGCAGCGCCGGTTTTTCGGCTCCTGAACAGTGTCTCAAGTGTCTCATACAAGCGCTTCGGCCAGCGCTCTACGCCTCCGCCCCGACCCTCGCGCCGAGCCGCTTCAGCAGGGGCGTCGCCAGCGGAGTGGTCAGCATCGTGCTCGCCACTGCCATCAGCAGCAGCGCGGTGAAGGTGGTCGGGGTGATGATCGCCTTGTCGAGCAGGATGTTGGCGAAGATGATCATGATCAGTGCCTTGGTCTGGAGCAGCCAGCCGATCAGGCTCGCCTCGGTCCGGCTCCAGCCGAGCAGCCGTCCGGCGATGTGGACGCCGATCAGCTTGCCGCCGACCGCCGCGACCAGCAGCAGAGCGGCAACGGCGAACACCGCCAGCCCGCCGCCCTCCCATTGGGTGCGCAGGCCGGTCGAAAGGAAGAACACCGGCATGATGGTGAGCAGTACGACATTGCGGAACCGGTCCATCGCCTCATGCCCGAACCACTTGGCGTCGAGCACCACGCCCGCCAGGAACGCGCCGACCATGAAGTGCAGCCCCGACCAGTCACCGGCCAGCCCGCACAGCGCCAGCCAGATCAGCCCGACCGGCCAGCGGTCCTCCTCGGACAATCGCGCCATCAGCCAGCGCACTGCCCATACGGCGAGCGTGAAACCGACGAGGAACATCCCCTGCCGTCCGATCCGTTCCCAATCGAGCAGGATCAGCGCGAGCACGCCCCAGATCGCGATATCGTCGAGGCTGGCGTATCGCAGGATGCGCTGGCCGATGGCTTGGCGCAGGATGCCGAGCTTCTCCATCAGCAGCACCAGGATGGGCAGCGCGGTGACGGCGCAGGCCATGCCGATGCCCAGCAGCACCTGCCAATATTGCCCTTGCGCCCCGCGCCAGCCGGGAAATTGCAGGATCACCGCCGCCGCCAGCGTCCCTGCGATCAGCGGCGCGCCCAATGCCAGCCCGGCGGTCAGCCCGGTCTCGCGCCGGTGCTTCCATGCTTGCGACAGGTCGAGTTCGATCCCG
>DAIQNP010000301.1:0-3487 GCA_036788335.1 Erythrobacter sp. | reverse complement strand
CCATCACAAAGCGGGTGCATCGAGCACCCCGCTCACCGCTAGAAGGATTGATCATGGCCATCGCGCGGATACTACCCGCATCTTCATCGACCGCAGCCGCTGCATGCAGGTCCTTACTCCAACCACACTGCAGGAGCATCTCAACGACGCGAGCCTGAACGCACAGGTCGTCGAGATGGCCGGCCGGATCGGGATCGACTGTCTCACGATCGAGCTCGGCCGTGTCGTTCCTGTTCTCACACAGCACGGGCTCACCTGAGCTCACAACAGGAGGCCGAAATGCCCAAACTGACTGACACCCAACGCACGATAATGTCCGCCGCTGCCCAGCGCGCGCATCACATCGCCATGCCGCTGCCCAAGGGGCTACATGGGGCGGCCGCGAAGATGGCTGTCACCCGCATGATCACCAACGGCTGGCTTGAAGAGGTGGATGCCGACCTGCGCTGCCGCGAGCTATTATGGCGTGAAACCGGTGATGGGCACGGCACGACGCTGATCGCAACCGACGCAGGGCTGCAGACCATCGGGATCGAGCTAGAGGTTGCCAACACGACGATCAAGCTGCGCAAGGCGAAGCTTAAGCTGGCCTTTACGCCGCAATCCTTGCCCGAAAGATCGGCCGATCCCACGGCATCCAAGCCTGTCGTCATTCGCGCAGGCACCACGCAGGCACAGATCATCGCGCTCATTCAACGTCCTGAAGGAGCGTCTATCGCCGAGATCATCGACGCGACGGGCTGGTTGGCGCATTCAGCAAGAGGCATGATCTCGGGGACACTTAAGAACAAATTAAACCTGCCGATAACCTCAGAAAAGGTCCAAGGGCGGGGCACAATCTATAGGCTCTACGCGGCTTCGTAGGCATTGAATGTAATTGTTACCCATCATCACAACGAATGTTCACGGATATTCTACTCTCAGTCTGATTCTGACCGATCAGAACTTTACCTCAGCTAGTGATGCGCGGTGATCAGACGGCCAGGGGGTGACGATAATGTCGCTGCGTGGGCCGTCTTCACCTACGATCCATGCGTCGGTCACGGTCAAACCGGGTCCCTTGGCCAATACGAAATCGATACGGTCGGGATGGTCGTCGGTTGCGGTTTCGTCGTAGTAGGGCGTCCAAGTGTACGCCGGTTTGGCAACTGGATCAGGATGGATGACACGGTAGGTGTCAATGAAACCCAGCGCTTCCAAGCCAGCAGTTGTTGGCCAGACGACCGCGACAGGCTTTTGCCCAGCGATGACTGCCGTGTCCGACCAGTCGTGACCCGACGGCTCGTTAAAATCACCCGTGACAAAGATCGCTGCAGCCCCGTTCGCTGCAACCATCGCCTCGGCCAGCAGGGCCATCGCAGGGCCACGGGTCTGGTTGGCCCACATGACGGCATCTTCGGCAGCGGTTATGAAAGGAGCGGGACCGTATTCGATGCCCAAAAGCTGGTAGGGCTGGTATGGCTCATCATCGAGGTGAATGTTGAACAGCCAAACCGTCTGCCCATTAACATCAACTGAGACGCCCAGATCATGCAGCGACGTGCCACTGATCGGGTATCGCGACAGAACACCGTTGGCCCAAAGGGCAACGTTTTCTTCGGTTTGTTCATAGTAATAGTAGCCCATCGCCTCTGCCAGAGCCGGCCCCACGCTGTCTCCTGCGGCGGGACAATAGTCGGCCTCGCAAATCTCGCCTTCAAGCCGAGTCTCTTGCAGACCAATCAGATCGGCATTGGCAGCACGCAGTACGGCCAGGGTTTCATCGATAGGCTTGTCCTCGTTACCGCCCCCGCCCCAGACGTTGTAGCTCATAACCCTTAGCGTAGTTTCGGCGGTTGCAGGAAGCGCTGCAAAGTAGCCGACTGAAATCAGAAGTGAAATACGCAGCATGAGGATCCTCCTCGGTCGATCCGAGCCTACGCAATTTACGGTAACAGCCTTATGACCATTTATGTGGCCAACCGCTTTGCCTTGAGCGCGCTGAAACTCTCGCCGGTCTTCGCCCGCAAGACCTCTTGACGTACGAACTGCTGCCAGCGCTCAACGGCTACATCGAAATAGGCAGGGTTCAACTCATGGCCGTAGCAAACGCGGCCGGTGGTTTCTGCCGCGATCAGCGTGGTACCGGACCCCTGAAAGACTCAAACACCGCCTGCCCTGGGCTGGAAATGTTCAGAATTGGTCGGCGCATGCATTCGACCGGCTTTTGCGTGCCGTGCACGGTGGTGGCATCCTGATCCTTGTTCGCGATCTGCCACAGCGTTGGCTGCTTGCGATCGCCGGCCCAGTGCCCTTTGCCCGTTTTGCGCACTGCGTACCAGCACGGCTCGTGCTGCCAGTGGTAATCGCCGCGGCTCAGCACAAACCGGTCCTTCGCCACGATGATCTGCGAACGCAAGGGGGACAGCTTTGTCAAACGAATTACACGCGGAATCAATGGCTTCGAACTGAGTGGCTTCCTCTTGCTGGCTTCCTCAAAGTGGATTCCCTGGATTCCGCAAAAGAATCCACCTTGGCCAGATCGTGATTCCGCAAGCCTTTGATAATGAGTCGCTTTTTCTGATATCAGCCGGAAGGTGGATTCCGGGTGGATTCCCCGGTGAAAGTGCCTGTCGCTAGCGAAATACCGCGCTGCGCCCCCCCGTATACGGATCGGGCCGGGGAGGAACCATGCCGGGGGGGCGTCATGAACGGACCAGAGCTGACCTTCAAACGCCGCTCCGCCAGCGTCTGCTTTCGCCAAAAGAGGACACTGGTCGGCCATCGTCTAAGCATCCGCACGGAATGTCCGATCGGAATGCCAAGCGGGAACCGGTACACCACGTGACGAAGCATGCCGGTATCGCCAGATAGGATGTCGTTGCCGTTTGCATCGTGCGATAAGTCCCAATCTGGCGAAGCAGAACGGGAGACCAGCAGGCAAAAACTCTCTACGCCTACGGGGAGCAAAAGATCCTCATGCCGACATTAGCTCGATTGGTGGAGGTTTGAAGCGTGGCAAGATAGTAGATCATCTGCCTCACGCGCGGGCTCGGGTTAGGCTTTTTTAGCTCGGAAAGCAGAAGGTCCCGCTCAAGGATATTGCCGGCGAGAATCCAGATTTCCTTTTTGTAGTTCACGGATTTGGCAGCGTCTCGAGCACGCTCCCAAAGTTCTTTTACGCCGCCCGTTCCCTTCACAATTCGGCTGGCGATCTTGCCGTCGTTGATATTGACCTTGGATCTCCACACGGCGGTGCGATCAGGCAAAGCCTCGATGCGAGTAAGAAACGCCAAGCTTGCCTGAGCCTGTCTGCCTACGGCCTGCATTGAGTTCAGACTCATGGCGGTGTCGTCCACTTTGGCATGGATCAGCACCAGCCGGGGATCGGCCGCACTCTCATCCACGCAAAGGAAGTCGCAGGCTTCGGTGCCTCCATCATCACAAATGATGAAAGAGAACTTAGCCAACCGATCGGCCATCTCTGGATCGAGATTGCGGATTGCTT
>DAIQNP010000300.1:0-3489 GCA_036788335.1 Erythrobacter sp. | reverse complement strand
GCCGCGCGGATCGGCTGCGCAAAGCTGGGATCGTCGATGCGCAGCGAGACGTAATACCCCGCGCGCTCGCCGCTCTCGTTCCAGCCCGCACCGATCTCCGGACCATCGCCGTCATTGCCGCGATGAACGCGCCAATCGGGTGCCTTGTCGGCACCGCCGGGTTCAGCCGGTACGAGCGAGATTCGGATATCGAGCGTCGCCGTTTCGATGACGCCCTCGAAGCCTTTGTCGGTGCGGATGAAGCTGCCGATCTGCATGGGAATGGTCCTTTCAGTTGGAGTTGGAGCGAGGCCTTCAGCGCCAGGTCAGCGGCGCGTTGGGCGTAGTTCGGGTGAGGATTGGGATCGCGCGGCCGAGCACGGTCGACGCGGGCAATGGGCCGAAATAGCGACCGTCCAAGCTGTCGGGATGAGCCGGGTTGAGCAGCAACAGCTCCTCCACTCCCAGCGTCCGGCAGCCGCGCCAGACAGGCAGCGGACGGCCAGCGCGATCGTGCGACAGTGCAACGGCGACAGGTCGGCCATCGATGCTCACAGTGCCGCCGGTCCGACAGATGCGCTGCCCCGCTTTGGCGGCGACATGCTTCAACAGCGGCACGTTATCACCGAGATATCCGCGCACAGCCATCCAGCGGCCAAGGTGCCGCGGCGGTGCGATCGCGACCAGCGTACCCAGCGGCGGATCGTTGTCGGGCTGAATCCGATACAGCCCGATCGGCGCGCTTGCACTGGCGTTCCAGACGAGGCGTGGCAGCGGATCGGTCAATGCAATCGATGCGAATGAAAGCGCGAATGAGGCCGCAACTACCGCTGTCGCGCAGGCATAGAAGCGGCGGGTCATCCTTCGATCTCCCGACGCTTGAGCCACGCCCGGTGGCGCTCCATCGTGTAGGCACGCGGCTCATGTCCGGCGGCGATGCGGTTGTGGACGTGCCGCCAATGATCGGGCGCGGCGTCGCAGGGATCGACGCCTGCGGTGTCCACCGCGTCGATATTGCCGAGCACCTGGGAAACCTTCGGCCAGCCCTCGATGGTGAGCAGGATGTCGCCACCGGGGCGAACAAATGGCAGCGTTGTGAACGGTTCGCCTGCGCGGACGGCATGCACGATATCGATACGCGAGCTGATCGTGCCATAATCATTGGCGGACCAGCGAACGAACGCGAAGATGGCGTCGGGCCGGAAGCTGACGAGGCGTCGACGGCGATCGACGATCTCATCCTTTGCAATCCGACCGAAGCGGATCCAGTGCTCGATCCGCTTCTCGATCCACGTCAGTTGCACGTGGGTCATGTTGTCGGGATGCGGGAGAACGTGTCGCTGATGTGGAGACGAGACAGTCATTGCCGGCTCCGCGCAAATGGCGAATTGGCGCGCGGAAGCAGATCGTTCTGGCCCGGCTCGCTGGTGGAATGCTTGGTGCCGAGATCGGCCCAGGCCTGAAGGTCGTCGACCGAATAGACCACCCTCCCACCGATGCGGCGATAGACAGGCCCGGTCCCGAAATAGCGGTGCTTCTCGAGCGTCCGTCCGGAAAGCCCCAGGAAGCGGGCGGCTTCCGGTGTCCGGAGATAGCGGGGTGGCAGATTATGCGTCGTATCAGGCAAGGTCGGGCTCCTGCGGTCGGGGGTGGCAGGAGGCGAAAATGACGAAGCGCGCCCGGAGAGGTGGAGTATGAAGATTTGCGATCGCGGGGATGTGACCACCCATTCTGGAGGGCCGCGAAAAATAAATCAGCGGATACGCAGCAGCTTGCGATAGTCGCCGTTCATCAGCGCGGTAGCATCGCGGACGAGCCGGATTACGAACGACCGCCCGGCCGATGTCTTCCATTCGGTCGCTGGTAGTTCGGCATCATCTTTGCGGCCCATAGCGGCGGCGATCTGGCGATAGCTCGCCCCTGACATGCGCAAATCGAGCGCCTGAAGCATCATGCCGAGGCGTGCTTGCCGATAGGAACTGAGCGGCCATCCGCGTGCCGGTGGCCCCGATTGCTTGCCGAACAATCGCCGGTGGAAGCGCAACAGGCTCGTCACCCGTGTCGTGAAATCCTTGTCGAGCGGGATGATCGCCGCCAGCGGCTGACCGGGCGTCGGATCGCGCAGCCAGAGCGAGTGCTCGCCGTCCCGGTCGGCCACCACGACATGCCGACCCTCGATCCCCGCCTGATCGGCCAAGAGCGCGCCCAGCTTCAGCGGATCGACGCCTTTGGCGTTCTCGAATCCTTCCGGCGCGGCGTCAAGAATAACAGTGACGGCGGTCAACTCGGGCCGCCAGATCACCGCGTCGGCAAGGTCATCCGGCGCATAGGCGAAAAGACAACCCCCAGCGCCGCGCGAACGCGGCTTCGGCGGTTTGGCGCATGATAGATCCGCGCGCGATCCGCTGCTCCATCTGCGCATGTTCGGCGCGGTAGTTGCGGTTGCGCTTCAGAAATTCGGCGGCGAGTTCGGCGCGACCGAGCGTGTCGGCTGCCTTCTCACTGCCATTGGTACGCTTGTTCGACGACCCAGGCATGACAGTCTCCCGGCCGCGACCATCGCGGCCCGCGGACCAGAGCGTGGCAATACCCTTGCGTATCGAAAAGCGTCAAAGCCGCATGCTGCCATGCACGCGATGCGCTGACGTTTCCCCAAAATGGATCGAAACGTTAATGCTTTAGCTCGCTGTCGCGCGCCAGCAGATGCGCATAGCCGACCTCGGTCATCCACCGCGCGCGGGCCAGATGAGTGGCATGCATCCGCTCGGCGCGTTCCGGTTCGCGGGCAGGATCAATGTCGAAAATCACCGAGACCGCCTCTCGCCAATCGGCCCCGTCTGCGTCAGCGTCGAGCAATCGCAGATAGTCGGTCAAGTGCGCCTCGTCATAAGGCGTGATCATTGGAAGCTCAGGCGCAGTATCGTCGAAGCGACAGCTCATGGCAGCGAATCCCCCCTCTTGCCCGCGACTGCAATAACGGAACTATCGCGCGAAAATACTTGCAAGTCATGCATAGCTGAACGCACCTTTTGCAGCGCCGAAGCTCAAGTTGGCCAAATACACCTTATAAGAGATAAACCTCATGAGGTGTATCGTCCAGCGTGCTGTGCATGGACATGCGCCGCCTTGTGGGACTGAACTTCGCGCGTCTGCGGCGCGACAAGGGGCTGACGCAAGAGCAGTTTGCTGAGATGTCGGGCTTTACCCAGCAATATGTGAGCGATCTGGAGCGCGGACGCCGCAACCCGACCGTGGTGACACTGTTTCATCTGGCCTCGCCGCTTGGGGTCGAACCGTCCGACCTTGTCGCGAAGGTCGAAGACAACGGCTCTGATCCGGCGTGAATGGCGTGGCTCAAATTGCAAAGAGCCCCGCCCGGTTGTCCGGGCGGGGCGTCTGGCCGGATTAGCCGTCGCTGCGGCGACCGTTCGGGCGCGACCAGATGAGGCTGAAGCTTTCGCCGCCCTCGTCGTCGAAGAGGTTGGCGTAGATCGGCGCGTTGAAGCTGGG
>DAIQNP010000299.1:0-3498 GCA_036788335.1 Erythrobacter sp. | reverse complement strand
CGGAAAGGGTCTTCGAGATCGTCAAGCCGTTCGCCGGTCATCTCGTCGCGGCTATCGGCCAGCCAGCGATAGGCCTGGAGCAGGATCGCCGGACCCAGGAACTTGTCCGAATTCCACCAATAGCTCGGGCACGCGGTCGAGCAGCAGGCGCACAGGATGCACTCATACAGCCCGTCGAGCTTCTCGCGCTCCTTGGGCGATTGCAGCCGTTCCTTGCCCGAGGGCGTCGAGGTCACGGTCTGGAGCCACGGGCGGATCGAGGCATATTGCGCGTAGAAGTGGGTGAAATCCGGCACCAGGTCCTTGATCACCTCCATGTGCGGCAGCGGCGTGATGCGAATCTCGCCCTTCAGGTCCTCGATCGCGGTGGTGCAGGCGAGGCCGTTCTTGCCGTTGAGGTTCATCGAACAGGAACCGCAGATGCCTTCGCGGCACGAGCGGCGGAAGGTCAGCGTCGGGTCGATCTCGTTCTTGATCTTGAACAGCGCGTCCAGCACCATCGGCCCGCATTCGTCGAGGTCGATCTCGAACTTGTCGTAACGCGGGTTCTGGCCGGAATCGGGATCGTAGCGATAGACCTTGAACGACTTCACCCGTCCGCCGGATGCCTTGTGCACCTGTCCGTCATTGCGGATCTTGGAATTCTTGGGGAGGGTGAAAGTGGCCATTGATTGATCCCGGTTTTGTGTTCGCCCCTATCTAGCGGCTCTTGCCTGTGTGGCAAGCGGCGGGCTGTTGCAGGGATTCGCACATCGGTTGTTCCCGGCACAGCCGCCCCGGACGCCGGCTTGTATGAGACACATGAGACACTGTTCAGGGACCAAAATCGTCCGGCGGCTCCACCGACCCGTGACCAGGCTGTCAAATCCACGAATTCGGGTCGGAACCGTTGTGACGTGCCAGCGCTTTAGCGCCTATGGATGATCTAGGACAGCGGGCCGATGCGTGGCCGCAGACGGCGTGCGTGTTTGGGGCTTCGGGCGGGATCGGGGCGGCCCTCTGCGAGGCGCTGGCGGCGCGCGGGACCGAAATGATCTACGCCGGATCACGCAGCGGGGCAGGGCCGGGCCACGCCGCCATCCGCTCCTTCGCCTTCGATCTTACCGACGAGCAGAGCATCGCCGCTGCCGTCGGGACCATGCGCGACCGCCCGCCCGAATGGGTGATCATCGCCACCGGCGTGTTGACCCTGGCGGACGGCACCGCCCCGGAGCGCACGGTCAAGCGCCTCGATCCGGCCGCGATGGCCGAGGTGCTCGCGCTCAACACCATCGGCCCGGCACTGATCGCCAAGCACATCCTGCCGCTGATGCCGAGGCCTGAGCGCTTCGTCTTCGCCGCGCTCAGCGCAAGGGTGGGGTCGATTTCGGACAACCGGCTCGGCGGGTGGCATTCCTACCGCGCATCGAAGGCGGCGCTCAACATGCTGCTACGCAATTTCGCCATCGAGATGGCGCGCACCCATCCGCTCGGCGTGATCGCCGGCCTGCATCCCGGAACGGTTGACAGCGCCCTGTCGGCGCCGTTTCAGGCCGGGCTTGCGCAAGGGCAGTTGACCGCAGCGCAGGAGGCGGCGGCCAACCTGCTCGGCGTGCTGGCGCAGCTTGGGCCGGACCAGTCGGGCCGGGTCTTCGATTTCCGCGGCGAGGAAGTTCCTGCCTGAGCGCCGCGCCGGACAGCGGCACGTCCGGCCTAGCGCGCAATCAGCCCGTGGCGCGCAAGGCTTTCGGCCAGCAGTGTCTCGATCAGCTCGCTCTGGCTCCACTCCGCCATCGCCGCTGCGCGTCCGAACACCTTCTGCGACCACAGGTTGCAGTTGAGGTTCACTTCGAGGAACTGCACATCGCCCGTGTCTTCGTTGACCCGGAATTCGAACCGCCCGTAGTCGAACGGGCGATAATCCTGCCACACCTTGCGGGCGAAGCTGGCGATCTGTTCCGCCATGTCGGGACGCGTGAAGGGGACAAGCGCGTATTTCTGGCTGCGGTCGACCAGATCGCGCTTTTCGTAATAGGTGCGCAGGTGTGCAGGGTCGGCCTGGCGGAACATCAGCATCGGCAGGAACTGCGGCGTGCCGTCGATGGTGACGACCGGCACTTCGACATCGCTGCCCTCGATGAAGGGTTCGACGATCGCGTCATGCCCATCGGCATGGGTGCGCGCGATGGCGGCCGCAACGCCGTCCCAGTCGAAGGCATCCCCCACGCCCCAGCTGGCCGAGGAGGCATTGGGCTTGATGACGTAGCGCGCCGCGTCGGGACAGGCTGCGCGGTCGACCGGCGCGCCGCGACGATAGATCGCCCAGGGCGCAGTCGGCACCCCGGCGCTGGCGGCGGCACGCTTGGCGAGGTGCTTGTCGTCGGCCAGCCCGCGCAGGATCGGACTGGCGCCGAGATAGGGGATCCTTGCGCGCTCGCACAAAAGCGGCAGCAGCATCTCCGAGTTGAAGAACCCGGCGCGGTTGAGCAGCGGGAAGACGAAATCGACCTTGGGCGGATCGAACAGCACGTCATGGGTCTGCGCCACGATGAGGTTGAGGCCCAGTCCCTCGAGCGTCTCGCGCACCTCGCGATGGTAGATCGCGTGGTTGCCGTCTTCGGGGTGCAGATCGCCCTGCCACAGCGCGTTCTTGGCAATGAACAGGATGGTGAGTCGCTTCTTGGCGTCCTCGGGGATGCGCAGCGGTGCGGGGAATTCGGTCATCAACTGGATCGCCTGTCGGGGGAAGGGCGGGGCTTTGGCGCGCGCTTGCGACGTGCGCCAGAGGCATAGCGCAAGGTGACGGCGGTACGAAGCATTCTTGCGCCGATTCGACGACGGCGTCCCCGCATGATCCCGCTTCCCATTGGCTTGCAAGCGGCTAGACTTTGCGGATGGCTGGGCGGCCAGCACAGGAGCAGGGCGCGTGGGATTGAAGAGCTGGTACGAAGCGCAGATCATGCCGCGGCTGATCACCTGCGCCTGTTCGCAGGGCCAGGTGATGAAGCGCCGCGCGGCCATCGTGCCGCTGGCACGCGGCGACGTGTTCGAACTGGGCTGCGGCGGCGGGATCAATCATGCACTGTTCGATGAAGGCGCGATCACCAGCTATGCCGGGATCGACCCGCATCCGCGCCTGCTCGACGGCGCGCGCGCGGCGGCGCAGGCCAAGAACTGGGCGGCGGACCTGCGCGCCGGGCGGGGCGAGGCGATCCCGTTTGCCGACAGCAGCTTCGATTGCGCGGTGTGCACGTTCACATTGTGTTCGGTCGAGGACCCGGCGCAGGTGCTGGCCGAACTGCGCCGCGTGCTGCGACCGGGAGGGCGGGTGCTGTTCTGCGAACATGGCCGCGCGCCCGATGCCAAGGTCCACACCTGGCAGACCCGGATCGAGCCGGTGTGGAAACAGCTGGCAGGCGGCTGCCATCTCACCCGCCCGATCGGCGCGGCCTTTCGCAGCGGCGGCTTTGCGGTCGAACCGCTGAGGCAGGATTACACCCCCGACGCACCGCGCTTTGC
>DAIQNP010000298.1:0-3519 GCA_036788335.1 Erythrobacter sp. | reverse complement strand
ACCGATGCGATCGACCAGAACCCGCATTGCGTGCTGCTGCTCGACGAGATCGAGAAGGCCCACCCCGACCTGTTCAACATCCTGTTGCAGGTGATGGACAACGGGCGGCTCACCGATCACCACGGCAAGACGGTCGATTTCCGCAATGTGGTGCTGATCATGACCACCAATGCCGGTGCATCGGACATGGCGCGCAGCGGGATCGGGTTCGGCGATGTATCCAAGGCCGATGCCGGAACCGAGGCGGTGCAGAAGATGTTCACGCCGGAATTCCGCAACCGGCTGGATGCGATCGTGCCCTTCGCCTATCTCGGCAAGAGCGTCGTGGCGCGGGTGGTCGACAAGTTCATCCTCGAGCTGGAATTGCAGCTGGCCGAACAGAATGTCCACATCCAGTTCGACAGCGAAGCGCGTTCCTGGCTGGCGGACAAGGGCTATGACAAGCTTTACGGTGCGCGCCCGATGAGCCGGTTGATCCAGGACAAGATCAAGCAGCCGCTCGCCGAGGAACTCTTGTTCGGCAAGCTGTCGGACGGCGGCGAGGTGCATGTCACGGTCAAGGACGGCAAGCCCAGCTTCGAAATGACCCCGGCCCCGCCGAAGGCCAAGGCCGCCAAGAAGAAGCCCGCGGCCAAGAAGGCCCCGGCCAAGAAGCCTGCGCCGGAAACGGACGAAGGCTGAGGCCCATAGCAGGACAGATAAGGGCGCGAGCGGGGAAACCGGCTCGCGCCCTTTTCGTTGTGATACCATGACCGCCCCCTTCTCCTGGATCCGGCCCGAGCCGTGGGGCGTGCATGTCGTCCCGGCCGATATCTGGATCGACCCTTCGCGCCCCGTAGCCCGTGCGCTGGTGACCCACGGCCATGCCGATCACGCGCGCGGCGGGCATGGCGCGACCATCGCCACCCCGGCCACGCTGGCGATCATGGAGCTGCGCTACAACACCCGCGAGGGCGTGCGGGCGGCGGATTATGGCGAGCCGCTGGACATCGGCGGCGGGGTCACCGCCACCTTCGTGCCTGCCGGACACGTGCTCGGAAGCGCGCAGATCCTGCTCGAGCACGCGGGCGAGCGCGTCGTCATTACCGGCGACTACAAGCGCGCGCCCGATCCGACCTGCGCGCCCTTCGAAGTCACCCCCTGCGACATCTTCATCACCGAGGCGACCTTCGGCCTGCCGGTCTTCACCCACCCGCCCATCGGCGAGGAAATCGCCAAGCTGCGCGCCGCGCTGGCCGACAATCCCGAAGCCTGCGTGCTGGTCGGCGCCTATGCGCTGGGCAAGGCGCAGCGGGTGATCGCCGAATTGCGCGCTGCCGGGCATACCGACACGATCTGGCTGCACGGCGCGATGGAGGCCATGTGCCGGCTCTACGAGGAGCACGGCGTTGCGCTGGGCGATCTGCGGCTCGTAAGCGATGCGACCAAAGACCAAATGCGCGGGCATATCGTCATCGCTCCGCCGTCCGCGCTCAACGACCGCTGGAGCCGCCGACTGCCCGATCCGGTCACTGCGATGGCATCAGGCTGGATGCGGGTGCGCGCCCGCGCGCGGCAGCGCGGGGTCGAACTGCCGCTGGTGATCTCCGACCATGCCGACTGGAACGAACTCACCGCCACCATCGCCGCCGTGAACCCGCAGGAGACATGGATCACCCACGGCCGCGAGGAAGCACTGCTGCGCTGGTGCCAGCTGAACCAGCGCCGCGCCCGCGCGCTGGCGCTGGTGGGATACGAGGACGAGGATGATTGATTTCCCCGCCCTCATCCCCGCCCTCAATCCCGAAAGCTTACGCGATCACGGCAAGGTCCGCGGCGATCTTCGCCAGCATCTCGTCGGTGATCATGCCTTGCGACAAGGGCTGGAGCATTTTCAGGCTCATCATCTTGAAATCGTTATAGGCCGGATGTTCATCGATGGCGGGCAGGTGGGTTTTCACGACAGCCTTGGCGCGCTCGTCCGCCATCAGCACCTCGACCGGCGTGTCGATTGTGAAGGCGGCGGCCATCGGAACGGCGCCGGGAGCCGTGTCGTCGGCCAAGGCCGGCGCAGTCAGGGCAGCCAGCGAAAGCGCCGCGGCAACAAGCGGAGTGATCTTCATGGGGCGTGGTCCTTGTCGAAAACGCGCGCGGATGCGACGCTGGACGGCATTAATAATGCAAGTGCGTGGCAGTGCAATGACGCAAATGGCGCAGACTGATGGAGGCTTTCGCCGCGCTGCTCGACGCGCTGATCTACACCGCCAGCCGCAACCGCAAGCTGGCGCTGATCGCGGATTATCTGCGCACCGCGCCCGACCCGGACCGCGGCTGGGCGATGGCGGCTTTGACCGACGGGCTGGATTTTCCGGCGGTCAAGTCCTCTACGATCCGAGCGCTGATGATGGAGCGGGTCGATCCGGTGCTGTGGGCGCTGAGCCGCGACTTCGTCGGCGACACGGCCGAGACGGCAAGCCTGCTGTGGCCCGAACCTGAAGATATTACGCAGAGCGATGTCTCGGTGGCCGAAGTGGTGGACCGGCTCGCCGCACTGACCCGCGCCACTGCTCCGAAGGAACTGCCCGGCCTGCTCGACCGGCTCGATGCCAAGGGGCGGTTCGCGCTGATCAAGCTGGCGACCGGCGGCATGCGGGTCGGGATTTCGGCGCGGCTGGCCAAGACCGCCTTCGCGCAGGCCTTCGGCGTCGCGGTCGAGGAGGTCGAGGAATATTGGCACGCGCTGGCCCCGCCCTATCCGCAACTGTTCGCCTGGGGCGCGGATGGCGGGCCGCCGCCCGATCTCGCCGGTGTCCCGCGCTTTCGCCCCTTCATGCTCGCCCACCCGCTCGAGGACGGGGTGGTCGACCTTGCCGACTACGCTGCCGAGTGGAAGTGGGACGGAATCCGGGTGCAGCTGGTGCGGACCGCTGGTGCAACGCGGCTCTATTCGCGCTCGGGCGACGATATTTCGGCGACGTTCCCGGAGCTGCTGGACGTGTTGCCGGTCGATGCGGTGCTCGACGGCGAATTGCTGGTGCGCGGCACGGTGCAGGGCGGCGCAGGTAACGAGATCACTCAGGGAGGCGCGGCCAGCTTCAATGCACTGCAACAGCGGCTCGGGCGCAAGGCCGTGTCGGCCAAGATGCTGCGAGAAGCGCCCGCCTTCGTCCGGCTTTATGACGTGCTGCTGCTCGAGGAGACCGATTGGCGTGAGCATCCGTGGAAGTCGCGCCGCGCAACTTTGGAGGGCCTGATGCCGCGCCTGCCCGCCAGCCATTTCGACCTCTCCCAATTGGTCGAGGCCGAAGATTTTGCCGCTCTCGCCCGCATCCGCGACACCGCGCGCGACGAGGCGATCGAGGGCCTGATGCTCAAGCGCCGCGACAGCCCCTATGTCGCGGGGCGCAAGGTCGCGTTGTGGTACAAGTGGAAGCGCGATCCGCTGCTGGTCGACTGCGTGCTGATGTATGCCCAGCGCGGCAGCGGCAAGCGATCGAGCTTCTATTCGGACTACACCTTCGGCTGCTGGGCGGGCGACCC
>DAIQNP010000297.1:0-3552 GCA_036788335.1 Erythrobacter sp. | reverse complement strand
CCCGCCCGGACCGGCCCGGAGTAACGCGCAGCGTTATGGAGGATCAGCCGGGAGGACGAACCGGCGAAGGCCGGTTCACGAAACGAGAATTGGCAGGGGTGTGCGGAGCCCCTGCCGGAAATGACGTAAGCATCTGAACAGACACGCTTCCCATCATTGTTGAGCCGTGAAGTGCCACGGCAGGGTGCCACGCCAGGGTGCCACGGCATGGGAAATACAATCGATGTGCAGACTACAAAACGTAACTCGCAAGGACGGCGTCTACTATTACAGGAGGCTCATCCGGATCGGCACTGACAAACCGTTCCGCTTGCGCGTGTCGCTCAGAACCACTTGCCGCCAGCGTGCCGCCATTATGGCCCCCTCCTTGACAACCGCCTGTATCCGCATTGTTATGCGCCTGATGGGGAGCCCCGAACACGACGGATTGACCGAGGCGCAGCGCGCTGAAATTTTTCGTCGCCAGGTTCTGATCGAGCGGGACCGGCTCGAGATTATGCAAGCTCGGCTGCATATCATTCCCCCCGAAGATCACGATGATCTTGAACAGGTATTGGCTCTGCGCCTGAACGCAAGCGAGCTAGCCGCCATGGACGGCGTGGCGAGAGGCAGGGTCGAGGATTTCCTATTTGCCGATTTCGATCCGGACGACGATAATGCGCCGATCATTGTCAAAGCATGGTCCGATCTGGCAGCCTCGATGGAGCAGGACGGCGCCGAAGAAGCCGCTGTAGCACGCCTCGCTGACCTTGGTATCGAACGGTCAGCTTTGCGAGAGATCATGGCCCGCAAGGTCATCAACGCAGCGCGGGTCGAAGCCATTCGTAGGTTTCGCGATGCCCTGGCAAACCCGGGCCTTTCCTACGCTCCGGTCCCTGTCCCGGCATATAATCAGGCCAGCCTCCCGCCGGCTTTTTACGGAACAACCGCGGAACCGATGCTAGCGGGGCCTTGGGCAACAATGACCGCGACCGAGGCGGCCCAGAAATTCTTTGCGCAAAACCCGCGCACTGGCGGGGCAGACGGAACAGTGAGCCGCAGGGGTGAAGAGCCATGGACTGCTAAGACCCGGCAGCAATTTGAGCTATCTGCCCTGCTGCTCGAACAGGTCATGAGGGGCCGACCGCTGGCGACAATTACTCACGATGACCTCGTCGATCTCGACGCCTGTTTCAGCAAATTACACGGGCCAACCTTTCGCAAATCACCGCAGCACCGGGACATGACAATCTGGGAGATCGTTGCCGAGACAGCCGAGAAGGTGGCGGAAGGCGAGAAATTATCCCGGCCCGAAGCAAGGCAGACCTCGGGCAAAGGTTCGGAGCAGAAGCTGCCGGCAAAAATCATCACAAAAGCCGATCTTGGGTTAGGGCTCACCACAACTAATCGGCACTGGGGTTTCCTGCAGCAGCTGACAACTTGGTTCAACAAGCGCCAGCCGTTGAGTGAATTGGACTACAAGGCCTTTGTCATAAAGCGTGGCCGCAATCCGCGCGACATGCGCGATCGCTACACTGTAGATCAGGGCCAAATGATTTTCGGCCTGCCGCCGTGGTCAGGATCAAAATCCTATTTGCATCGCATGCAGCCGGGATCCGTGCTGGTCCACGATGCGTGGTATTTTGTCCCATTGATCGCCTGGTATACTGGCATGCGCCGCGACGAGATCTGCGGCCTGAAACTGGACGATATCGAGCAGGTCGGCGAATTGTGGGTGTTCAATGTTCGTCCCAATGATGTCCGCAGACTCAAAACCATATCATCAGCGCGCAAGATACCGTTCGCAAAAGAGCTCATTCGATTGAAGCTACCAGATTATGTAGCCGCTATGCGGGAGGCAGGCGAAGCCTTGCTGTTCCCGGAGCTGGTGCCTGAAAGCGGCAAGGGTGTGATGGGGGACCGGTATCACAAGATTGTGTGGACCAAGCTTGCGGCGGAACTGCCCTTTCTCAAAACCGGCCAAGCCACCCATGCGTTCCGGCACACTGCAATTGATTCCATGAAGGGTGCCGGGATCTCAGCAGAGATCCGGGCCGATTTCGCCGGGCATCGGATGGCTAACGAAACCGAGGGGCGGTATTCCAAAGCGCATCTGGACTTACTCAAGATTGCGGTTGACGTGATTCCGGAAGCGTCAAAGCAGCTCGACCCATTTTCAGTGGCGATCCTTCCGGCACGCCTACGCGGTCCGAGGAAGTCACGGTCTTCCAAAACAAGCGCAATTGCAGCCGTGGGCCAAAATTGACGTGGCAAGTTTGATTCGTTGCAAGCAACATTGGCTTCTGTTTAAGGATAGAGCCCTCAAGCAGCGTTAGCTTCGGCAACACCGATTGCCTCATGCGGTGCGCGGCAGTCTGCTCCGGCGCACATCCTCATAAAGCGTATAGAGCGGAGATAATGGCCACACGACGGCTCTGATTCAGATTGAACAGAATATGTCTGCCTTAAGACAGGCTGTCTCTGCAATTTAGACAAGAAACTATTCCCGCTAGATAGAGATGTCACTGCCTGATGCAGCGGGGGCTACGCGGAACCCCTCGATTTCGTGCAGCGTAGCCCCCGCTGGTACGCTGCCCTTGCGATAGAAGAACCCCGGACCCGCTTGCGAAGGCAGCGGGCCCCCTCAAGCGGCTGCTGGCCGATACGATGCTGGACAACGTAGCCTTGAAGGATCTTCTTTCAAAAAAGTGGTGACGCCCGCCGTAAAGCGGGAAGCTGCCGCTCATCTCCAGGCGTGCCACGGGATGAGCGAGCGGCGGGCGTGCCGTGTCATCGATGCCGATCGCAAGAGCGTGCGCTACCGTTCCATACGGGACGGCGATGGTGCGCTGCGCGAGAAGCTGCGCGATCTGGCCAACCAGCGGCGCCGGTTCGGCTATCGCCGTTTGCATATCCTGCTGCGCCGGGAGGGCGTGATGATCAACCGCAAGAAGACCCAGCGGCTCTACAAGGAGGAAGGCTTGGCAGTAAGGCGGCGACGCTGCCGCAAGCGTGCTGTCGGCACCAGAGCGCCGGCTCCGGTGCTGGCCCTGCCGAACCAGCGCTGGAGCCTCGACTTCGTCCATGACCAAGATGGCTTCTGGCAGACGGTTCCGTGTGCTCAACGTGGTCGATGACGTGACGAGGGAGTGTCTGGCAGCGGTGCCGGACACCTCGATCTCAGGGCACCGTGTCGTGCGCGAGCTGACCCGGCTGATCACCCAGCGCGGCAAGCCGGGCATGATAGTCAGCGACAATGGCACCGAGCTCACCAGCAATGCCGTGCTCGCATGGTGCGGTCAGATCGGCGTCGAGTGGCATTGGCGTCGCGGCGGCGTCGCTTGCGATCGGGGTTGCCAAGGGATTCATCAGGCCGCCGCAGCGGCATCGCGTCTGCTCCGCGTCGCCGAAGGCGACGCATGAACGCACCCTTCACGATCGCCACGAGGCGTCGTTGTGCGGAAACAGCCCGCTTGGGTCATGAACCTCAAGACGCGGGGCCCCGTCGGTGTTCCAGTCCTAGTGGATTGACTCCAACGTTTGGAACCCCCGGTTTCGGGCGGCGATGATTTC
>DAIQNP010000296.1:0-3575 GCA_036788335.1 Erythrobacter sp. | reverse complement strand
CCCGAGACCTACAGATTAAAAGTCCGTTGCTCTACCAACTGAGCTACGGGTCCACGCTGGTGGCTTTGGCGCCGCGTATCCGCAACGAGGGCGCTCACCTAGGCAGGGGGCGGCGGCGGGTCAAGCGGGCATGGGCCTGCGTCAGGGTCAAGCCGCTGACCGGATCGCGCCAGCCCGCAGCAATCGTGCGCGCCGGGGCGAGCACGAAGGTCCGCTGCGCGAAGGAGGGATGCGGGATGGTGAGGCCAACGGATCGCCACACACCGCCGCTCCACAGCACGATATCGACATCGAGCACCCGGTCGCCCCAGCGCTGCCCGCGCCGCCGGCCGAATTCGCGTTCCATCCGCTTGGCCGCCGCCAGCAATGCGGTCGGGGCGAGATCGCTTTCCAGCACCAGCGCGGCATTGGCGAAGCGGCGGCGGGCGGCGCCCAGCGGCGGGGTCGCGATCAGGCGCGAGCGGGCGGTGACCGTACCGAGCGCGGCAATCTCCTCCAGCGCGGCGCGGATCACGCCGGCGGGCGCGCCATAGGCCGCGTGCCGCCGGTTGCTGCCGAGCGCGATCAGGTAGGTGCTGCTCACGGTTGTCAGATGTCTTGCGCGATACGGGTGTAAAGCTGCGGGCGGCGGTCGCGGAAGAAGCCCATCCCGGCCCGATGCTTGGCGGCGCGGGCCAGGTCGAGCGTCGTGACCAGCACGCCTGTCTCCTCGCGGCCATATTGCGCCACCAGGTCACCCCACTCGTCGGCGATGAAGGAATGGCCGTAGAAGGACTGCGCGCGGTCCTCCGGCCCTTCGGGACCGATGCGGTTGCTGGCGACCACGGGCATGCAGTTCGACACAGCATGGCCCACCATCGCCCGGCGCCACATCCGGCTGGTGTCGAGCGCGGTGTCATAGGGCTCCGACCCGATCGCAGTCGGGTAAAGCAGCAGTTCGCCACCCATCAGCGCCATCACGCGGGCGGCTTCGGGATACCACTGGTCCCAGCAGATGCCCACGCCGACCTTGACCAGCGCGCCGCCCTCGCCGGGCACGTCCCACACCTTGAAGCCGTCATTGCCAGGGCGGAAATAATACTTTTCCTCGTAGCCCGGCCCATCGGGAATATGGCTCTTGCGGTAGGTGCCCTGCACAGCCCCATCGGGGCCGATCATGGCGAGGGTGTTGTAATAGTGGTGTCCGTCGCGTTCAAAGAAGCTGGTGGGGATGGTCACCTTGAGCCGCGCGGCGAGGTCCTGCATCGCGATCACGCTGGGATGCTCGGCCACCGGGCGGGCGAGCGCGAACAGCGCCTCGTCCTCGTCGCGGCAGAAATATTCGCCGGAGAACAGTTCGGGCGGCAGGATCAACTGCGCGCCTTGGGCCGCTGCCTCTTCCACCAGCGCGGCGACGGCGGTGATATTGGCGGATTCCTCCGCATGGGCGAGCGCAAGTTGCAGGGCGGCGACGGTGATCCGGGTCATGCCGCCGCCCCTAACGCATCACTGCGCCTTTTTGAACAGCAACGTCATTCGGTCGCTTTCGCCCAGTCCGGCTAGCTCGGCGCGCTTGGTCGCCAGCGTCGGAGGCATTTCCCACACGCCCTCGGGGTGGTTGGCGGTATCCTTGGGGTTGGCGTTGATCTCGCTCGCCGCGACCAGTTCGAAGCCTTGCAAACGCATGAAATCGATCATGTCCTGCTGCTTGAGATAGCCCTTGGACCCATTCGCGTAAGACCACGGCGCATCCGCCTTGGCGCGGTGCTGGACGATGCCGATCATCCCGTCATCCTTGAGCAGCTCGCGCATCGCCCGAATTTCGGTATCGGCGGTGCCCGAACGGGTCGGGCTGTGCAGCGCGCGGAACACCAGAATGCGATCGAAGGTACCCTTCTGTTCGGCCGCCTTGTCGAGCGTAAGCCCGCTGAACCTGTCCGCTGGCAGTCCGGTATACCCCGCCACTTCCGCACCGAAGCCCGCCGCCATGTCGCGCACGCGCTGCTGGCGGGCGGCATCGGGGGTAGCGGTCAGCGGGTTGGTATAGAGGCCGACCAGTTGTCCCTCGCCGCCCAGATAATGTCCGAGCACGCGCGAATACCAACCGCCGCCGGGCGCATATTCACCCACCTTCATGTCGGGCGCCACCTGGAAAAAGGCGAGGGTTTCGGGCGGATGGCGGTGGATATCGCGCACCTTGTCTTCGGCACGGGTCGGGTGATTGATCGCGCCCGACAGCGCCTCGGCATGGGTCGCGGCGAAGGCAGCGGCATCGCCAGTCGTCTTGCCGTGATGATCGGCCAGAACAGGCGCGGCGATGGCAAGGCCGCTCGCAGTGGCGAGGGCAAGGATCAGCTTCTTCATGGGTCGTCTCTCCCGGAAAATTGCACGAACCGCACAGCGCCCTGGTGGCAATCGTCGGCTCCGGCCCTATCTCTGCCAGACTTTAGCGGAGATTTCGATGAGCAATTTGGAAACGGTTATCGTCGCAGGCGGGTGCTTCTGGTGCACCGAAGCGGTGTTCCGCGACGTGGTGGGCGTGAGCGCGGTGGAAAGCGGCTATATCGGCGGCTCCAAGCCCGATCCGACTTACAAGGAAGTCTGCACCGGCACCACCGGCCATGCCGAGGCGATCCGGGTGACCTATAATCCCGACACGATCAGCCTGGGAGAAATGTACGACGTGTTCCTCGGCACCCATGATCCGACCCAGCTGAACCGGCAGGGCGGCGATGTCGGGACGCAGTACCGCAGCGCGATCTTCCCGCTGTCGGACGCACAGGGCGAAGCAGCCAAGGCCGCGATCGGACGCTGGAATGGCGAGAACGGCAAGATGGCCGTCACTTCGATCGAAGGCCTGTCTGACGGCGCGCAGGTGATGACGTGGTATCCGGCTGAGGGCTATCATCAGGAATACTGGGTTGGCGAAGGCCAGCGCAACCCCTATTGCCAGGCGGTGATCCCGCCCAAGCTGATGAAGTTGCGCAAGTCTTTCCAGAAATATGTGAAGGATTAAGCGGAAGGGCTGCTTTCGTAGTCATTCGAAAAAAGCTGCCCTTCAGCAATCGACCCCGATTACGACATCCCCAAGGTCGTCGCCCCATGCTTGACACGGGGCTTGGTTCACTTCGGATCAGGCGTCGAAGAAGAAGAGCCTTACCCCGGATCAAGTCCAGGGCGACGTCGTTGACGTGCGCCTGAACGCCCAATCCAACCGGTTCCCGTCTCAACGATTGAAAAAAGCGATCCTCGCAATCGCAACAATCAACTTTTGTGCAGCGCAAAAAGCCCTATTTGGGCAGGACCAGTTCAGCCTCTCTCCACCACCCAACCAAAAGGACAAACTCCCATGGGTATCATCGGTTCGACTCTCCAGCCGTTCAAGGCAACCGCATTCCAGGTCGGCAAGGACTTCTTCGAAGTCAACAGCGAAGATCTCGCCGACAAGTGGTCGGTGTTCTTCTTCTACCCGGCCGACTGGACCTTCGTCTGCCCGACCGAGCTTGAGGACATGGGCGAAAAGTACGCCGTGCTCCAGAGCATGGGCGTCGAAGTCTATGCCGTCAGCACCGACACGCATTTCAGCCACAAGGCCT
>DAIQNP010000295.1:0-3589 GCA_036788335.1 Erythrobacter sp. | reverse complement strand
TGTCGGCACGCAGCATCACCGTCGGCCCCGCTCCGTTGCGCATCACCGCAACCACACCGGTCCGGCCGACGCCCTCGGTAACCTCGAACCCCAGCGCGCGGGCGCGGGCGGCGAGTTTGGCGGCGGTTTCGACCTCCTGGAAGCTCAGTTCGGGATTGGCATGGAGATCCTGATACAACGCCACCAGCTCGGGCAGGTCGGACGTAACCTCATCACGCAGCGTGTCCGCCTGCGCAGGCACTGCCGCCAACGCCAATGGCAAGGCCAGCGCGCACGCCCCTGCCAGTCTCACTCCGATTCGCATTGCCGTCACCCCTCGCCGCCGCGCCCGTTGCGGGCCTTATGAGACACATGAGACACTGTTCAGGGAAGGAAGATCCCCGTCCATGTCCGCACCCCCTGACGATACGCGCTCACACCGCGCGGTCACGAAAGGCAAGGGGTGGCTCATGCCGCCAGCATGGCACATCGCGCGCCGAATAGGAAAGCGCGCAATTGCAGCCGCGTTCAACCGCGCCGCAAGCGCCCGGAGCTATCGGGCGATCGTGTCGACCGCCGCTGCGGCAGCATCGCCCACCTGGCCAGCGGCTTCGCCCACCTCGCCAGCGGCTTCGGCGACGGCGGTATCCTTGGCCACTTCGGCATCGCTCATCTGCGAAAAGAAAAAGATTCCTGCGCCACCGGCGATAACCAGGGCCAGCAGACCGAACCATTTGAATCCGCCACCCGAATCCGGCTGATCGGTAATGACCGTCGTGTGGGTATGGGTGTTGCCCTCAGGCGTGCTTGTTTCCGTGATGCGTTCTTCGGTCATGTTCGTTTCCTTGCCAGCGCATCCACCCGCCACGGTGCGAACCTGCGGATGCACCACCAATCCTTGCATTTGTGGAACGCAATCGCGGATATCGGCTCAGGCGAAGGATAAGCGACGCGAAGCGAGCAAAACTGCCTACAACCCGTACCACAGCACCAGCAGGATAGAGAGCGTTGTGACCATCAGCGCCACCAGCGGGATCCCGGCGCGGGCATAATCGCCGAATTCGTAACCGCCTTCGGACATGATCAGCAGGTTGGTCTGATAGGCAATCGGCGTGGCGTAACACAGGTTGCAGCCGAACAGCACCGCCAGCACCAGCGGTTCGGGCGGCAGGCCCAATCGGTTCGCGATGCTGAAGGCAATCGGCGTGCCGATGGTGGCGGCGGTGGCGTTGGAGGCGAAATTGGTGACGATGGTGACGAACAGCATGATTACCGACAGCACCAGTGCCGGCGGCAGATAGACAAGGCCGAGCGACAGCCCCTGCCCCAGCCATTCGGCCGCGCCGCTGTCGTCGATCACCCGGCCAATGGCGAGGCTGGCGGCGATCAGCACGATCACCTTGGCCGACAGCGCCCGGCCGACCCGGTCGAACTTCACGCAGCCGGTGACGAACATCACGATCGCGCCCGCCAGCGCGGAAATCGCGATCGGCAGCTTGATCGGGGCAAAGCCGCCCCCATCGAACCACGGCAGGCCGATCGAGGCGGTGGCAATCGCCACCAGCATGATCGCGCCTGCCAGCACCGCCTTCGACCGGCGCGGCAATTCGCGCGCGCCTTCGAGCCGCAGCAGACCGTCATTGCGGGCAAAGGTCTGGAGGTCCTCGTCCAGTCCCATTACCAGCAGCACGTCGCCTTCGAGAATGCGCAGGTCACCGCCTTCGGAGTAGCTGTCACGCTCGCCCAGCACCCGTTCGGGCCGGTGG
Organism: Erythrobacter sp.; assembly: GCA_036788335.1. GTDB lineage: Bacteria > Pseudomonadota > Alphaproteobacteria > Sphingomonadales > Sphingomonadaceae > Erythrobacter. The sequence continues at coordinate 1,844 of DAIQNP010000295.1, read as the reverse complement.
ATGCCGAGCACCGCGACGCTGTAGAGATCGGCGATCCCCGAACTGGCGAGGCTCCGGGTAAGCAGCCGCGAATCCGCCGTCACCGTCATTTCCACCGCGACGATATCTTCCCCTTGCGCCTTGGAAGTGCGGCGGATGCGGTCGAGCACCCAGCCCGGCGCGATCTCGCCCTTGAGCACGCGGGTGGCTTCCTCCAGCGCTTCGTGCGTGCCCGAGATATGCAGGCGCTGCTGCGGCTGGAATGACCCTGCCGGCGGATCGTGGAAGGTGATGTCCTTGGGCAGCTTGCCCTGCACCGAAGCGAGATCGGCACCGGCGAGCATACTGCTGCCACCGACGCGGAAATTGGTATGGAAGATGCGCCGGATATTGTCGGGTATCACGCTGTTGTCGCGCAGTAGGCGCGGCATCACCAGCCACAGATAGGGCAGCGCGACCACTGCCGCGACCAGCACGATCGGGGTGAACTGGAACACGCCGATGGGTGCCATGTCGAGATCATCGGCAATGCTGACCACGAGGATGTTGGTCGACGTGCCGATGGTGGTCGCCATGCCGCCGATCAGCACCGCGCTGTTGACCGGCATCAGGGTCTTGGATGACGCCGCCACCCCCTTGCCCGCCAGCGCCACCAGGATCGGCAGCATCAACACCATCACCGGCGTGTCGTTGACGAACATCGACAGCGTGAAGGCGATCAGCAGCGCAAACAGCAGGCCCAATTGGGCATTGGCCCGGAACATGGTTTCCAGCAGCCGGGCAAAGGGTTCGAGCGCGCCGGTCACCACCAGCCCGCGCCCCATGATCATCAGCGCGCAGATCGTGATCAGTGCCTGATGGCCGAACCCGCCAAACGCCAGCGCCAACCCGTCAGTCGGACTGGTGCCTTCGAGCGGGGCAAAATAGAGCCCCACCCCGATCACCGCGATGGTGATCAGCGAGATGATCTCCACCGGATAGCGACCTTGCGCGAAGCCGATGAACATCGCCACGGTCACCACCATGGCCGCTATCGCGTGATAGGAGGGTAAATCGATCATGGCCTGCACGGGACTTTCCAAAGGCAGGCCCCAAACACAAGCGCTTTGTGTCAGGAGGGTGCGCTTAGGCGCGAATGCGCGGGAGGATGGTGCCCCTGGCCAGACTCGAACTGGCACTTCTTTCGAAACTCGATTTTGAGTCGAGCGCGTCTACCAATTCCACCACAGGGGCGCCTGCGCGGGAATGGCGCTGTTAGCGAGGTGCGCGCGATCCTTCAATCCCGTTCGGATCAACTTACCGCAATGCCCCGGCGAGGAGCTTATGCAATTTCGAATGCAGCGCATCATTCGCCGCCAGCACCTGCTGCGCATGGATCGGGGCCGAACGCCCGCGGAAGTCGCTGACGAAGCCGCCCGCCTCGCGCACCAGCAGGCACCCGGCAGCGGTGTCCCAATCGCTGAGGCCGCTTTCCCAGAACCCGTCGAATCGACCCTGCGCCACGTAAGCCAGGTCGAGCGAGGCCGCGCCGAAGCGGCGGATTCCCGCAACCTCGGGACCGATGGCGCCGAAGATCCGGCTCCATTCGGAAAAGTCGCCGTGACCGAAGAACGGGATCCCGGTCGCCACCAGCGCATCGGCGAGGCGCGAGCGGCCCGAGACGCGCAGTCGCGCATCCTGGAGCCACGCGCCGCGCGATTTTTCCGCCCAGAAGGTCTGGTCGGTGATCGGCTGGTAAACCACGCCCGCCACCACGTCGCCCCAGCCGCTCCCGTCGGGCTTGGGTTCCTGCGCGGCGATGGAAATGGCAAAATGCGGGATGCCGTGGAGGAAATTGCTGGTGCCATCCAAGGGATCGACGATCC
>DAIQNP010000294.1:0-3606 GCA_036788335.1 Erythrobacter sp. | reverse complement strand
GCGAAGGATCGTCACCGGATGGCCGAGACGGCACCGGCCCGGCAAATGCAGGATCAGGATGCGACGCAGGCGCTCTATGGAAGGGCAGGGAGCGGCTCGGGCTGAGCGCTAAAGCGCGAGGCTAGAGCCTGGTCCCGCAAGGGACGCGATACAAAGGTGCCCTTGAAAAATTTTGTTAATTCATGGCTTAATTATGGTTTAAGAACAAAACAAAATGGAGATGACGTTGAGACAATCAAACGGGGTATATGTGTTTGAAAGCCCCCATGATGCGCTTTACGATGCCTTTCGATCAGCAGGCGCTGATTCAGCAGATTTTCACGGTATAATTATAGAAAATTATTTAGGACTGGGCGGATTCGGCTTTGAAATTCGAAGTAACTCCGGAGCCACTGAAAACTTTGCAGTTTCAGAATTTGAGTTCGACACAAAAAATGAAGCGCTCGCATATTTGGAAGATCAGGTGCCCTATGTGGAAGTGTCCGGAAAGCGCAGAGGCACCAGTTATCGATTGAGTGATTAGCGCATTACAAATTTGAATAGACACCACACTCATCAACATTAAATCTGATCGAAACAGTATAGGTAATCCAACCGTAAATTTACGTGGCCCGCCCTGTGGACGGGCCACGCTGCCAACTGTTATGGCTTGCGCCGATGCTTGGTCGGATCAACGAGGCGGTACTTTTGCCCCTTCTGCTCGGTCGGGGGCAGGGGTTCGCCCTTGGTCACCGTCCGTTCAACATCGGTGCCGCCGCCGCGCGGCCCGGTGATCTCGTACTGACCAGACTGAGGGGCCTTCTGGCCCGGCTTGTAGAGGTCGTCAGACATGAAGAGCCTCCATCGGTGCCGGTGGGATGTGCGGGAACCGCTTGCCGGTCGCGATCTCGCTGATCCGACCCTGGTTGAGGTCAAAATCCGCTGCGATCCGGTGTTGGTAGTCGCCTCGGACGATCCGGGCCTTGATGATCGACACCTCCTGTGGTGTCAGTTTAGTTACAGTTGCCATATGGCGTTCTCCTGGGCGCTGGTGAAAAAAATTGCCCTGGAGTCCCGAACCGGCTATCTCTTGAGTGCGAGCACAAGAGCGCTTCGGTCTCCGGAGCCACATCGGTCGGGCAGCGCCTAAGCCCTTCCGATATGTTGTGAAAAGCGGGGTAGCCTTGCCGGGCACCCCGCTTAAACTTTTCAGGCGGCATCCTTCATCAGCAGCGGACGAACCTCTTTCGCTCCGACAAACTGCGACAGCAGCCGATAGTTGTGCAGCTCGTGGCGGATGCGGCCTGCCACGATGGCCGGGTGAACATCGGCCTGCCGCGCCAGCGACAGAACATTCTGCACGTTCGGGATGTGCTGCGCCGGATGCTCGGCCCACAGGTCTGGCGGGATCAGGGCGTCTTGCGCCCATTCGTCGGCCTCGCGCTCGCGGACATCATCGCGCTCGTGGTTTCGTTCGCGAAGCTGAAGATCGTCGATGAACACCTCGCCCTTCCCATCCGGAAAATGACGTCCAAGGTGTGCCAGCTCGTGCAGCAGGCAGAACCAGAAATTATCGAGGCGGTCATAGCGGATCGTCATGCCGACAACGGGCACCTGGTCGATGGTCCACAGGGCAGCGCCATCGAGGTAGGTCTTAGGCAGATGCTCAGCGACGACCAAAGCGATGCCATGTTTGGCCAGCTTTTCTTTCGCGAGCTTCGGACCTTCATCGAAGGTGCTGAGCCGCGCCAGTTCACGCAGGAACGCAAGGTCGATGGTACCGGCCTCGTAGATGCCCTTGAGCCCGGCGTTGCGCGCCTTGCACAGAATATGCAGACACCACGCCTGCAAGGCATGGACGTCAGTCTTGGCATTCGCGCGCGCGCCGCCGCTCTGGCGGAACAGCGCTTGCGGCAGAGCCTCGCGCCCGCCCGCACAGCTGATCAGCTCCTGCACGAGTTCTTCCGTGCGGTCTTTCCAATCGCCCTTGGCCTTGATCCAGTGCCGTTTGATCATTTCCGCCATTGGAAACCGATCAAGCTCGATCCCGGCGGGGGCTGATGGCAGGCTCCCGCCGTCACGGATCAAAACATCGGCGGGAATGCCCAGATGGTCGTGCAGGGCACGGATCATTTTCAGGGTCAGCTCACGCTTGCCGCTCAGAACTTCCGAAGCCTTTGCCCGGCTTCCGAAGATCGGGGCCAGATCGCTCTGTTTCATGTCGAGTTGCTGCATCCGAAACTTGATCGCTTCGATGGGATCGGGTGCATCCATGGGGAAGTGCCGATCTTCATAGACTTCGACAAGCGTCGCGAGAACGTCGAGCTCGTCGTCCTCCACATCAGAGCGCTCCATATCCATGAGCGCTTCAACACGGGCGAGAGCATCGGCATAATCCTGCTCAGAATGAATTGGCCGAATTCGATGGTCGCTCATGATCATCACACTTCCTCCGCGTTGATTTGGTCGTACTCCCTGTGAGTCCCTACAAAACGGACAAACCCAATCCCTTTTTCGTATTCGAACTTCACGATCAGCCGATACTTGTTGCCACATATATTGAAGACCACACGCCCAGCCTTGAGTATGCTGGCGGTGCCATATTGTGCCTTGATGTCGGCTGGCGTTTGCCACTTCGCCCGCCGGGCCTCGGCCCACCACACATCAAGCTGCGCCTTCGCATCTGGAAAACGCTCGCCAAATGCGATCAGCGCGGGCCGTGATATGATCCTCATGAGGCTATATATACACCGCTATCCGACAATGTCAAGGTACTGCGCTCCCTCACAGGGATCATACAGCAGCGTGAGCCTTCACACCCGCGACACGGTAGACCGCGACACCCCAAGAGCCCGCGCAATCTGGGCGTTGTCCTGACCTTGCGCCCGCCATTGCGCCACCAGTGCCCGCTGATGAGCCGTCAGCTTCGGCGGGCGGCCTAGGCGGCGGCCTTCGCGCCGGGCGCGCTCGCGGCCTTCGCCGGTGCGCTCCTTGATCAGGCTGCGCTCGAACTCGGCAAGACCGCCCAGGACGGTAAGGATCAAGCGCCCGGTCGGTGTCGTGGTATCGGCCCAGGTATCGGCAAGGGACTTCAACCGCGCGCCCCTGGCCTCGATCACGCGCACCGTATTCAACAGGTCGAAGGTGGAGCGGGCCAGCCGGTCGAGCCGGGTGACCACGAACACGTCACCTTCCGACAGGGCCGCCAGCGCTTTCGCCAGCTCGGGCCGGTCAGCCCGTGCGCCGCTCATGGTCTCTTGGAACACGGGATCACAACCCTCGGCGGCCAGCTGTTCAAGCTGGGCGGTGAGGGTCTGACCGGAAGTGGAAACGCGGGCGTAGCCGATGGATTTCATGGGCCTATTATGCACGCGATTTATGCACGATCCAAGTTATTGTTTTCATGGGCGTTACGAAAGCGTGCAAAAGTCTTAATTTCTGCACGAATGCGGGGTATGGCCGGTGCTGGACCAACCGCCGGTCGGCTCAGGGGAATCGCATATGGCTTTGGCGGGCTGAGAACGGCCCCTTGCGGCTGACGGCGGGATGGATTCTGGGTGGCGGGGCCATCACTCGGGGCCCATCGCCAGCATGCACCTGTTCCTCTCCGCCTTCGAAGACGTCCCT
>DAIQNP010000293.1:0-3613 GCA_036788335.1 Erythrobacter sp. | reverse complement strand
GACCAATAGGGCTTGCCCAACCAGCGGCGCACGGTGTTGACCGTGACGTTGAGCTTCATCATCAGGTGGTAGGCATGGTCACCCACGAAGGCGAGCCAGCGGTGCGAAATCATCACCGCGTCGAATTCGTCGCCGTGCAGCACCATCAACCGGCGGCCGTCAGCGGTGTCATGGAAGGCGGCGCGACGGATCTCGATCCCGCCGAAGTTCAGCCCGGTGAACTGGCGGAACATCTCGTCGTGATTGCCGGGGATGTAGATGATGCGGGTGCCGCGCTTGGCGCGCTTGAGGATACGCCAGACGATGTCGTTGTGCGTCGCGGGCCAGTAGAACTTCTTCTTCAGCCGCCAGCCGTCGATAATGTCGCCGACGAGGTACATGACCTCGCTGTCGGTGCGGTCGAGGAAGTCGATCAGCATCTCGGCATTGCAGCCCTTGGTGCCGAGATGCACGTCGCTGATCCAGATGGTGCGGAAGCTGCGCCGCGACGGTCCGCCGTTTTCCGGCCCCTCGGGCTCGGGAATGCGCGGTTCGGCGAGGGGGAAATTGGCGATCGTGGCAAGTTTCCCGGGAAGCTCGCCATTTGCGTCGATCATGTCAGACAACACCGAACTGTTCATGAAATATCCCTGAGCATCGTGTCTTGCTGGCTCCCCTCTTGGCAGAGGAATGTTACAGGCGATTCACAACGGCGTGACGGTTTCGCGTCAATTCCGGGGTTAATGACATAAGCGTGGCGACTGAACCGCGTGTGACCGGGACCAGTTTATGACCGAAGCGCGACAAATCAAGCGGGTTTTGACAAGCGTCCGCCGCGTTCAAGCCATCGCGACGAAGCCCGGCAATTCAGCCACCCGCCCGAGCCAAGCGCCCACATGGGGATAGTCGCCCAGACCGAAACCGCCCTCTTGCGCGACATGCGTATAGGCGAACAGCGCGAGATCGGCGAGCGTGGCGCTGTCGCCGCAGAAGAAGGCGCGGCCCGCCAGATGCCGGTCCATCACCTCGAGCGCGGCGCAGCCGGCCATGCGCTTGGCCATGATCTGCCCGCGCTGCTCCGCCGAAAGGTTCGCCTCGCCCACGAACCGCAGCCAGAACCGCAGGGTGGCGATATTGGGTTCGTGGCTGTTCTGTTCGAAGAACAGCCAGCGCAGCATGTCGGCCTGCGCGAAACGATCCTCGGGCACCAGCGCGCTGCCGGCGGCGATGAACCAGCAGGCGGCGTTGCTTTCGGGCAGGAACCGCGCCCGTTCTCCCTCTCCGATCTGCAACACCGGGATGCGCCCATTGGCGTTGACGGCGGCGAGGAATTCCGGGGTACGGGTCTCGCCCTTCAGGATGTCATAGGCGCGGGTCGCCAACGGCCGACCGAGCAACGCGGCAGTCAGCTTGATCTTGTAGCAATTGCCGCTGCGCGGGTCCTCGTGGAGCAGGAGCGGTTCAGCCATTGGCCGCGCTCCCGGCGACCTCAAGCACGATCTTGCCGACATGTTCGCCCGCTTCCATCCGGGCGTGGGCGGCGGCGGCTTGGGCCAGCGGGAAGGTGGCGTCCATCACTGGAGAAATTTCCCCGCTGGTGAACAGCGGCCAGGCGGCCGACGCAATCTCGTCCGCCAGCGCGGCCTTGAACGCGTCCGAGCGCGGGCGCAAAGTCGATCCGGTCAGCGTCAGCCGCCGCATCATCACCTGCGCCATGTTCAGCTCCGCCCGCGCCCCGCCCAGCACCGCGATGGTGACATGCCGCCCATCCTCGGCGAGGCACTTGAGATTGCGCGGCACATAATCGCCCGAGACCATGTCGAGCACCACGTTGACACCCTTGCCGCCGGTATGCGCGGCAACCGCCTCGACGAAATCCGTCTCGCGGTAATTGATCGCAAGGTCGGCGCCGATGCTGCGAGCCGCCGCGCACTTGGCCTCGTCGCCGCAGGTCACGATCACCTCCAGCCCGAACGCCTTGGCCAGCAGGATCGCCATCGTTCCGATGCCCGAGGTGCCGCCGTGGACAAGCACCCGCTCGCCATCGCCCGCCATGCCGCGCTCGAACAGGTTGTGCCACACGGTGAACAGCGTTTCGGGAATCGCCGCGGCCTGTGCCAGCGGCATGGTGTCGCCGACCATCAGGCAATGCTGCCACGGCGCGGCGCAATATTCGGCATAGCCCCCGCCCGGCGTCAGCGCCGCGACCCGCTGCCCGATCATTTCGGACGGCACATCGGCGCCGACCGCGACCACCTCGCCCGCCACTTCGAGCCCGAGGATCGGCGAGGCGCCCTTCGGCGGCGGATAGGCCCCGGCACGCTGAAGGCAATCGGGCCGGTTGACCCCGGCATAGGCAACCCGGATCAGCACGTCATCCGGACGCAATTGCGGCACGAGTGCGGTGCCCAGTTGCAACACTTCCGGCCCGCCGGATGCGGCGAAGTCGATCGCATTCATGCTGTCGGGTATCTGTCCGAGCAGGGCTGCCCCGGTTCCTGCGACCCCAGTTCCTGCGATCATCGCCATTCACCCCCGATCCGGCTGGTTAATCGATAAGTGGGCGCGAATAACGCTCTCCTCCATTGACAGCAAGCCGCTTGGCTTGCGATGCTGTGTTTCAATGGATGATAGCGATCGCCCCAGGCCGGTCGGAGATGCCGCGAGTCGCCTGTCTGGCGAAGACCTTGCCCCCTATTCGCTGGCCGAACTGGACGGGCGGGTGGCGTTGCTCGAAGCGGAGATCGCGCGGGTGACGGCCCACCGCGACCGCGCCGCTTCGCACCGCGCCCATGCCGATGCCCTGTTCGGGAAGCGCGCTCCGTGATCGGCCCCCTGATCCGCGCCCGCCCCTCCGCATTTTCCCGCCCTTCGGATTCGCAATTCTTCGCCTGTAACCCATATACCCAGCAATTGGCCCTTCCCGCTCCCTCGCCAGGCGCACCTCTCCCGCGATAGAGATCTCTCTTATGCCCAGCTTCGCCCAGAACCTCGAACGGACCCTGCACAACGCGCTCGGCAATGCTTCCGAGCGCAAGCACGAATATGCGACGCTCGAGCATCTGCTGCTCGCGCTGATCGACGATGAGGATGCGGCCGGGGTGATGGGCGCCTGCGGGGTCGACCTGGCCGAACTGGGCGAGGTCGTGAAGCAGTATCTTGACCAAGAATATCAATCGCTTAAGACGGAGGATGACGCCGATCCGCAGCCCACTGCGGGCTTCCAGCGGGTGATCCAGCGCGCCATCCTGCACGTCCAGTCCTCGGGCAAGGACACGGTCACCGGCGCCAATGTTCTGGTTGCGCTGTTCTCCGAACGCGACAGCTATGCGGTCTATTTCCTCCAGCAGCAGGACATGAGCCGGCTGGATGCGGTGAGCTTCATCAGCCACGGCATCGGCAAGGGCGGGCGGCAGATCGAAAGCAAGACCCCGCAAGGCGCGGAGAACGCCAGCGCCGATACGGAACAGACCAAGGAGAGCAGCGGCAACAAGAAGGAAACCGCGCTCGACCAGTTCACCGTCAACCTCAATATCAAGGCGGAAAACGGCAAGATCGATCCGTTGATCGGACGCGGGCCGGAAGTCGACCGGACGATCCAGATCCTGTGCCGCCGGTCCAAGAACAACCCGCT
>DAIQNP010000292.1:0-3628 GCA_036788335.1 Erythrobacter sp. | reverse complement strand
GCGAGCATTGCCCTTGACCGGGACCGCCGGTGCCATCGGCGCCTTGCTCACGCTGACGCAATCGCATTGCGGGCAGGCGAGAAGCCCGCGCTTCTGCTGACTTTCATAGTCGGCCGACGAGCCGAACCAGCCTTCGAACCGGTGGCCTTGGGTGCAGGAGAGGTCGAAGACGATCATTACGATACCGATTTGGGGATCGCCCGGCGGTTGGCAAGGGCCGGAACCTGCGCACGCACCTCAGCGATGCGGCCAAGGTCGATGTCGCAGAACCCCAGCCCCGCAGCCTTGCCGCCCATGTCGAGCAGCACCTCGCCCCACGGATCGATCACCAGGCTGTGACCATAAGTGGTGCGACCGTCCTCGTGCGTGCCGACCTGCGCGGCGGCGATGACGAAGGCGCTGGCCTCGATCGCGCGGGCGCGCAGCAGGACGTGCCAGTGGGCAGCCCCGGTGGGGACAGTGAAGGCGGCGGGGACCGCTATGGCATCGCAGCCCTGGTCGCCCAGTTCCGCAAACAGCGCCGGGAACCTGAGATCATAACAGATCGCCAGCCCAAGCCTGCCGAGCGGGGTGTCCTCAACCGTCACCACCCGCTCGCCAGGCCGATAAGCCGCGCTTTCGCGCCAGCTTTCGCCAGTGGCGAGCGCGACGTCGAACATGTGGATCTTGTCGTAGGTGACAACCTCGTCAGCCCCCGGCGCGAACACCATAGCACGGTTGGCCGAGCGCCCTTCCCCCACCATCACCGGCATCGAACCGAGCGCGATGGTCACGCCCGTGTCCTGCGCCAGCGCCGCCAGCATCGGCACGAAGGGCGATTCGCTTTCGGGCACGATATGCGGTGCCGCCCGCGCCCGTTCGCGGTCAAGCAGCAGCGACATTTCGGGCGTGAATAGCATGGCCGCCCCGCCGTTTCGCGCATCGCGCGCCGCCTGCTCGATCACTACATAATTCGCGGCCGGGTCTGTGCCCGAACACATCTGCAAGACCGCGATTGTCGGCATCAGATCGCCAGCAGCGCGTCGAGCTTGCCGGCGCGGTCCAAGGCGGAGAGTTCGTCGGACCCGCCCACATGGGTGTCGCCGATAAAGATCTGCGGCACTGTCATCGCATCGGGTGCGCGCTCGCGCATTTCGTCGCGATGCGGGCCGCCCATTGTAATGTCATGTTCGGTGTATTCGGCGCCCTTGCCGTCCAGCAGGCGCTTGGCCCGCGTGCAATAGGGGCAGCCGAATTTGGTGTAGATCACGATTGCAGGCTTGGGTGCAGGCTGGGGCATCGAAGTCCTCTTGAAAGCCGGTTGTGAAAAACCAGATAGGCCGTGTCGCCGAGTTCCGCCAGTCTTGGGGAGCGTCGGCGGCGAAGCGGGCGCTGCATGAGGCAGGTCCGCGCAACGAACCAGATTGCTCTAAGAAGAGGATTTGCAACGATGTCACGTTTCGATTTCACCCCCTATCGCCGCAGCACCGTGGGTTTCGACCGCCTGTTCGACCTGCTCGAAAGCCAGGCGCGGCTCAACGCCGGCGACAATTATCCCCCGTTCAACATTGCCCGCCGGGGTGAGGACAATTACCGCATCACGCTGGCCGTGGCCGGGTTCCGGCCGCAGGACATCGACATCACTGCCCAGCAGAACCTGATGGTGGTGCAGGGCCGCAAGCGTGACGATGTCGAGGACGGTTCCGAATTGATCCATGTCGGCATCGCCAACCGCGGCTTTGAACGGCGCTTCGAACTGGCAGATTACGTGCGGGTTGAAAGCGCCGACCTGGCCGATGGCCTGCTGATCATCGATCTGGTGCGCGAAGTGCCCGAAGCGATGAAGCCCAAGCGGATTGCGGTGAACGGCGCGCCCAAGTTGACCGCCGTACCCGGCAACGATTCGCCGGCAGTTGAGGGCACGGACAGCGACGGCAAGACGGCGGACGCCGCCTGATCCTGAAGGTATAGGGGGCGGACCATGACAGTCCGCCCCCGCGACTTGCGTCGCCCCGCCAGGCCCGATCCGTCCGGGTCGCAGAAGACGGACCAGGCCTGGCAAGTTCTGTAACCGGAAGAGCGGTGTGTGTCGTTCCCCTCCCCCGACTGCGGTTCCGCACGGGACTATCAGATAGCCCCGCCCCCTTACGAAAACCTGTAGGACAGGCGCGGTCTAATGCGGATTCGCAGCCGCACGCAAGTGCAATCTTGTCGTATTGTACAAAACCGACACACTTGCCCGCATGGCGGCAGAACGGGTCGCAAGGCCGGACGGGAAAGCTCTGATAAAAGCGGTATTTTATCCCCGCCCATGATTAATTTAATTCAGACGAGCCGCGATTGTTCGACCGCTGCCGCGATGAAACCGGCAAACAGCGGGTGCGGATCGAAGGGGCGCGATTTCAGCTCCGGATGGAACTGCACGCCGACGAACCACGGATGATCGGGCCGCTCGACGATTTCAGGCAACAAGCCGTCGGGTGACATACCCGCAAACACCAGCCCTTCGCGCTCCAGCGGAGCGATATAGGCGCTGTTGACCTCGTAGCGGTGGCGGTGCCGTTCGGAGATGATCTCCGCCCCGCCATACATGCGCGCGGTGTGGCTGTTGGGGCTGAGTTTCGCCGGATAGGCGCCAAGCCGCATGGTGCCACCCAGATCGCCCCCCGCTTCGCGCTGCTGGAGGCCTTCCTGGCTCATCCATTCGGTGATGATCCCGACCACCGGGGTTTCGGTCTCGCCGAATTCAGTCGAGGAGGCAGCGGCCAGCCCGGCCGCACGCGCGCCCTCGATGCAGGCCATCTGCATCCCCAGACAGATTCCGAAAAACGGCACGCGGCGTTCGCGGGCGAAGCGCACGCTGGCGATCTTGCCTTCGCTCCCGCGCGTCCCGAACCCGCCCGGCACAAGTATGCCGTGCATCGGCTCCAGCGCGGAAACGATCGCCGCTTCGTCGTCGCTTTCGAAGATCTCGGCGTCGATCCACTTGATCCGGACCTTGACCCGGTTGGCCAGCCCGCCGTGAACCAGCGCTTCGTTGAGGCTTTTGTAGGCATCCTGCAAGCCGACATACTTGCCAACGACGCCGATGGTCACTTCACCTTCGGGATTGAAATAGCGGTCCATCACATCGTGCCACGCGGCCAGGTCCGGCTCGGGCGCGTCGGTGATGCCGAAAGCACGCAGCACTTCGCGGTCGAGCCCTTCCTGATGATATTGCAGCGGCACCGAATAGATCGACGGCGCGTCCAGCGCGGGGATCACCGCTTCGGCGCGGACGTTGCAGAACTGCGCGATCTTGCGCCGCTCGGTCTCGGGAATTGGATGTTCGGCACGGCACAATAGCAGGTCGGGCTTGATCCCGAGGCTGGCGAGTTCGCGCACCGAGTGCTGGGTCGGCTTGGTCTTCAGCTCGCCCGCCGCCTTGATATAGGGCACCAGCGTGACGTGGACCGACAGGGTCTGGAGCGGTTCGAGTTCGTTCCGGAGCTGGCGAATCGCCTCCATGAAGGGCAGCGATTCGATATCGCCCACAGTGCCGCCGATCTCGCACAGGATGAAATCGTGGCCCTCGCTGTCGGCCAGCGCGAATTCCTTGATCGCGTCGGTCACGTGCGGGATCACCTGCACCGTCGCGCCGAGATAATCG
>DAIQNP010000291.1:0-3664 GCA_036788335.1 Erythrobacter sp. | reverse complement strand
GGTCGCATCCGGCCATGTCGATGTGGTGATCGAAGCCGGGCTGAAGCTCTACGATTATGCCGCGCTGGTGCCGGTGGTGGAGGGCGCGGGCGGGATGATGGCCGACTGGCAAGGCAATCCGCTGGATGCAGGGTCCGACGGCACGGTGATCGCACTGGGCGACCCGGCGCGGCTGGAGGATGTGCTGGAATCAATGCGCTAGGATCGGCGCTGAAGTGTTGCTAAGTTTGTCTGACACTTCAGGGGATTCGTCATGAAAAAGCTTGTTCTCATTACTTCGATGCTGCTTTTGCCGACTGCCGTTACAGCACAGGACAGTGGATCCCCGATCGTGGCGCAGCAGCGGGTCAGGTCGGCGGAAGATCAGAACGTTTTGTCACTGCCTTCCAACACTGAAGTGGGGATCAGGCTCAACGAAGACGTTTCGACCAAGACCCACCAGCAGGGCGACCGCATCACCTTCTCGACGACCCATGACATCCTGTTGCAGGATTATGTGGTGATCCCTGCGGGCACTAGGGTTGTCGGCGAAGTCACTTGGATGACTGGCAAGGGCATGTTCGGCAAGTCCGGCAAGTTCGAGATCGAAGTGCGCTATATCGACCTGAATGGCCGCCGCATCCCGATGCAGGGCAAGTTCCGGCAGGAAGGCGATGGCAACACCGTGGCTACGATCGGCGCGGTGGTTGTCGTCCCGGTGGCCGGCTTCTTCGTCACCGGCAAGTCGGGGGCCATGCCGCGCGGGCGCGAGCTGACGGTCTATACCGCAGAAGCGGTGGCGGTGGCCTTGCCTTCGTCCTAGAACCTCCCCTGCGGAAATCCCGTCACCGCGCCTGCCTTTCGCCGCCACCTTTGCAGCCAGCCAGCCCCGTCCCCCGCGGCCGGATCGCCGAGCTCTGGGCTTTCCTACCGGGCGGGACGCTGCCAGACTGGTGCGATGACGGCACGGCTTTAACTTTACGGATCGCACCTGCGGCCCATCCTGCGCAGGGGAGCGGGGCATGGGCGGTGGACGGGGCGGATTTTGTGTCCCTGGACAGTGTCTCATGTGTTTCCAACAGACAGGAAACGGACGTGCTTTCTGAATCGGCCGGTCGCTGCGCAGCGCAGCGCTCGCTTGCAAAGCGGGCAGATTTCGCTAATGGCGCGCACTTCACTGACACGAATCAATCTGCCTGCCTGGCGACAAGGGCTGCCATGGCCGGTTCCGACGTGTCTCACCTAGGAGATGAAAATGCCCAAGCTGAAGACCAAGAGCGGTGTGAAGAAACGCTTCAAGATCACCGCCACCGGCAAGGTCAAGCACGGCGTCGCAGGCAAGCGTCACCGTCTGATGAGCCACAATGCCAAGTATATCCGCACCAACCGCGGCACCTCGGTCCTGTCGTCGCACGATACGCCGACGATCAAGAAGTGGGCGCCCTACGGGCTGGATTGATGCGGGCGGCCCAACGGCCCCGCCATCTCAAGATAAGGATATACTGACATGCCACGCATCAAACGCGGTGTTACCACCCGCGCCAAGCACAAGCGGTTGCTCGAACAGGCCAAGGGCTATCGCGGTCGCCGCAAGAACACCATCCGGGTCGCCCGCCAGGCGGTCGAAAAGGCCGGGCAATATGCCTACCGCGACCGCAAGGTGAAGAAGCGGACCTTCCGTGCTCTCTGGATCCAGCGCATCAACGCCGCCGTCCGCATGGAAGGCCTGACCTATTCGCAGTTCATGCACGGGATCAAGCTGGCCGGGATCGAACTCGACCGCAAGGCGATGGCCGATCTGGCGATGAATGAAGGCGGCGCCTTCAAGGCCGTGATCCAGCAGGCGAAAGCGGCTCTGCCGGCATGATGCCGGTCGGGGCGGAGCGATCCGGCCCAGCACCGCTTGTTCCGATGATCCCGCAAAGGGGGCAGCTTGTCGCAGGCCTGCCCCCTTTGTGCTTTGCGGTCAGCGGCTTGTAAAAATCCGCCAGATGTCTTGTAGAATTGCGCCATATCGGCCATTCTGCGGGCATGGGGGATCAGCGAACACAACGCGACGACCCGGGTGGCCTCGTCGCCGCCCCGTCCCGGTCGTCTCAGGACTGGCTCACTGCCGAATTCCACCAGCCTCCCGCGCAGTTCGAAGGCTGTTTCACCAGCTTCTACCGGCTCACGCTGGAATTGCCGGACGACCATGCGGGCCTGAGCGATTTGCTCCAACCCGAATGGGCCAACATCCGCTTCTTCTGCGGCAGCACCCCGCGCGCCGCCATCGGCAATATCGCGGTCGAAGGTGCACGCTTCATCGCGACCGGCCCCAGCTCGCTGCCGTGCCGCTTCACCCTTGGCCCGGCGCGGATGTGGGGGGTAGGCCTGCTGCCGGTGGGCTGGGCGAGGCTGATGCACGAGGATGCGAGCGCACTGGCCAATGTCGTCTGCGACGGTACGCAGCATCGCGCCTTCAGCCGCTTCGCCGGGCTGGCCGAAACCCTGTGCAACCCCGACCTCGACCCGCAGGAACAGCTTGCCGTTCTGGTCGCCGCGCTGGAACAGATGCAGCGCCCGTGCCGCGACGAGGCCAAGGTCCGCCAGATCCATATCGCGCTGGTCGACGGGGATCACGCTTCGGTCCATGACCTTGCCGATGCCTGTGCCATGTCGATCCGGACGCTTGAACGGGTATGCGCACGCTATTTCGGCTTTTCGCCCAAGCTGCTGATGCGCCGCCAGCGCTTCATGCGCAGCCTCACCACCTACATGCTGCATCAGGGCAGCCGCTGGACCGAGGCGATGGATGCCGACTATCACGACCAGGCACAGTTCACCCGCGAGTTCCACACCTTCATGACCATGAACCCGAGCGAATACGCCGCGCTCGATCACCCGATCCTCGCTTCCTTCATGGAAGCGAGGGCGCGCCTTCGGGGGAGCGCCGCGCAAACGCTCGATGCGCCGCGCCATCCGGTCTAGCAAGGGGCGATGCCGAGAGAGCGGCAGCACTGCCGCTTTGCAAACGGCGCGGATTGCCGCTAGCGGACGCGCGCACCATCCCGCTGCACGACACCACAGGCCATGACCGACATCACCACCCAGACAGAGGCCGCGCTGGCCGCGATTGCAAAGGCCGCCTCGCTGGCCGCGCTTGAGGAGCAACGGCTGGAGGCGCTCGGCAAGAAGGGCTGGGTGAGTCTCGCGCTCAAGACGCTGGGCGGCATGAGCGCGGAAGAACGCAGTGCCGCCGCGCCCGCGATCCAGTCCGCCCGCGCGCGCGTGAGCGAGGCGCTCGATACCAGGAAGGCCGCGCTCGAAGCCGCCGAGCTTGAAGCCCAACTGGCGCGCGAGACGCTCGACCTGACTCTGCCTGCCGCGCCTGCGCCCAAGGGTTCGGTGCATCCCGTGTCGCAGGTGATGGACGAGCTGGCGGAAATCTTCGCGGACCTTGGCTTCGCGGTCGCCACCGGGCCGGAAATCGAGGACGACTGGCACAATTTCACCGCGCTCAACATGGATGAGACGCATCCGGCGCGGGCGATGCACGATACGTTCTATTTCCCGGACCGCACACCTGAAGGGCGCGAGATCCTGCTGCGGACGCATACGTCCCCGGTGCAGATCCGTTCGATGCTCGCGCAGGGCGCGCCGATCCGCCTGATCGCGCCGGGCCGCGTCTATCGCTCAGACAGCG
>DAIQNP010000290.1:0-3688 GCA_036788335.1 Erythrobacter sp. | reverse complement strand
CCGTCATGGCCGAGCTGAAAGCCCGCCACGGCGCGGTGCTGGATGGCAAGCTGGCGAGCGGATTGGTGAAGGCGGCATTGATCTGACCCCCAATCCTTATGTGTTTCCACACCGGGTGCACATGATCCTTGCCGCTCGGCTCGACTCGCAACCCGTTGAAGCGCACTAAACCGATATGGCCATCACCCCGCAATGGAAGGACGAACTGCGCGCGCGGATCACGCTGTCGACGCTCGTCCAGCGGTCGGTCAAGCTCACCCGTGCGGGGCGCGAGTGGAAGGGGTGCTGCCCGTTCCATGAC
Organism: Erythrobacter sp.; assembly: GCA_036788335.1. Lineage (GTDB taxonomy): Bacteria > Pseudomonadota > Alphaproteobacteria > Sphingomonadales > Sphingomonadaceae > Erythrobacter. The sequence continues at coordinate 3,387 of DAIQNP010000290.1, read as the reverse complement.
GAGAAGACGCCGAGCTTTTACGTTAACGACCAGAAACAGTTCTACCACTGCTTCGGCTGCGGGGCGCATGGCGACGCGATAAGCTGGATGGTCGACAGCCAAGGCCTGCAATTCATGGACGCGGTCAAGGAATTGGCGAGCGTCGCCGGGATGGAGGTCCCCGCGCCCGATCCGATGCAGGCGAAACGCGCCGAACAGCGCGCCAGCCTGATCGACGTGACCGACGCGGCCCAGGCGTTCTACGTCGACAGCCTCGCCGGGCCGGGCGGCAAAGCGGCCCGCGCCTATCTGGAGCGGCGCGGGTTCTCGGCGCAGACATGCAAGGAATTCGGCTTCGGCTGGGCGCCCGAAGATCGCCAGGCGCTTCCCCGTGCGCTGGCGCAATTCGATGGCGACATGCTCGCCGCCGCCGGGATGCGGGCGCAAAACGAACAGGGCGAAAGCTACGACCGGTTTCGGGGACGGGTGATGCTGCCGATCCAGGACGCGCGCGGGCGGGTGATCGCCTTCGGGGGCCGCATCCTCGACAAGCGCGAGGGCGTCGCCAAATACCTCAACTCGCCCGACACCGAATTGTTCGACAAGGGCCGCACGCTCTACAACCTCCACCGCGCCGCGCCCGCCGCGCGCCAGAGTGGCCGCGTGGTGGTGGTCGAAGGCTATATGGACGTGATCGCGCTCGCCAATGCGGGAATCGCCGATGTGGTCGCCCCGCTCGGCACGGCGCTGACGGAGATGCAGCTCGAACTGCTGTGGCGGATGGTCGAGGTGCCGGTGCTGTGTTTCGATGGCGACGCGGCGGGGCAAAGGGCGGCGATGCGTGCGGTCGAACGGGCGCTGCCGCTGCTGGCCCCGATGCGCTCGCTCAGCATTGTGCGGCTGCCTGCGGGGCTCGATCCTGATGATCTGATCAAGGCGCAGGGCACTGCGACGATCGAGCGCCTGCTCGCCAATCCTGCAAGCCTGATCGACACCTTGTGGGAGGCCGAGCGCGATGCCCAGCCGCTGACGACACCGGAAGCCAAGGCGGGGCTGAAGGCGCGGTTGATGGCGCATGTCGACACCATCGGCGACCCGGAAATCAAGAGCCTCTACCGGCGGGAACTGGGCGATCGGTTCTCGGCCTTCGCCTATCCGCCCCGCCCTCCGCGTGCCCCGCATACCGGCCCACAGCCGGGCGCCCGCACGCCGTGGCGCGGCGCTCCCGTGCAGCCGCAGGGCCTCACGGAAGGCGCGCGCACGCAACTCGGCGCTTTGATGACAGGGGGTCAGCGGCGCGGGTTGCTGGGCGCGGTGGTGGCCGGGCTCACCCGCTACCCGCAGGAGATCGACCGTCATGCCGAAGCCCTTTCGCGCCTCGCCCGGCACGACCGCGAGGCCGCACCTTTGATCGAATCGCTTCTCGAACTTGCAGAAATGCTTGATTCGCAGCCGCCAGCCGCCATATGCACCCTGCAAGGTCACCCTGCCCCGCCGGCAGATATGCATTATGCCTTCCTCCATGAAGGCTCAAATCCCGGCGATGCGTGCGAGGAACTGGCCGAAGCTGTGTCGCTGCTGGTCGAAAGACCGGCGATTGAGGCTGCGCTTGCGGCCACGATCGCGCGTTTCGACGCCGATCCGGAAGGGTCGTGTGCCGAACAGGCCCGCTTGCGCACGCAGCTCAGCACAGTGGACGAACGCCTGAAGGCATTCGGGCGCAGAAAGGCTGCTCCGGCGGCACAGGATGTCGACTCCGCTCGCACGGCGGGGATGGGATAGATGATACGGCGCGCAAGGGTGCGGCACCGCTTCGGCAGTGCTCCCCGCCGCCCGGTAATGGAATGATAGCGACCTATGGCCTCGAGCGCGACCACCCAGGACAAGGATGATGCCCCGCTGATCGACCTCAACGAGGCGTCGGTGAAGAAACTGATCAGCAAGGCGCGAAAGCGCGGCTATGTTACCTATGACGAGCTCAACGAGGCGCTGCCGTCCGGCGAAATGAGCCCTGACCAGATCGAAGACATCCAGACCGCGCTGAGCGAAATGGGCGTCCAGATCGTCGAGAACGACGAAGACGCCGAAGCCGAAGCCGATGGTGAGGACGCCGGGGTCGAAGAAGTCGCTGCCGACGATGACGACGACGACGAAGATGACAGCGAGAAAAAGGGCCCGGCCAAGGACGCCCGCGCTGCCAACCGCAAGACCGCTACCGGCGAGCGTACCGATGATCCGGTACGGATGTATCTGCGCGAAATGGGCGCGGTCGAACTGCTTAGCCGCGAGGGCGAAATCGCCATCGCCAAGCGGATCGAAGCCGGGCGCGACATGATGATCATGGGCCTGTGCGAAAGCCCGATCACCTTCCATGCAATCATCCAATGGTCCGAAGCGCTTAACAACGAAGACATGCAATTGCGCGAGATTCTCGATCTCGATGCGATGCTGTCCAAGGAACCGCCGGCCGACAAGATGGCCGAAGGCGCAGAGGATGACGACGACAACGGCGAAATCTCCGAAGCCACCGCCGGCCCGACCATCCGCGAGGACGATGAAGTCGAGGACGAACCCGAAGCGGATGACGACGACGAGGACGGCGAAGGCCGCCCCAAGCGCGAGGAGGAAGAGGAAGAAGACAACACCCTCTCCCTTGCGCAGATGGAAGCCGCGCTGAAGCCCGACGCGCTCGAACGCTTCGCCCGCATCACGAAGCTGTTCAAGAGCTTCGAGAAGTTGCAGGCCGAACGGGTCGACACGCTGGCGGCTGGCAATGATTTCCCGTCCGCCAAGGAAAAGAAATACGAATCGCTGCGCGAAGAACTGACCGCCGAGGTCGAAAGCGTCCAGTTCCACGCGACCAAGATCGAATTCCTGGTCGACAACCTTTATGCCTTCAACCGCCGGCTGACCACGCTGGGCGGGCAGATGCTGCGCCTCGCGGAACGACACAAGGTCAAGCGGATCGACTTCCTCAATGCCTATGTCGGCAACGAGATGGACGATGGCTGGATCAAGGATCGCGCCAAGAAGGACAAGAAGTGGGCTGCCTTTGCTGAGCGCGAAGAGGCCGCGATTGAGCGAATCCGCGCCGAAATCGCCGACATTGCCGCGCAGACGGGGATGAGCCTGGCCGAATTCCGCCGGATCGTGAACATGGTCCAGAAGGGCGAGCGCGAGGCGCGCATCGCCAAAAAGGAAATGGTCGAGGCGAACCTGCGGCTGGTGATCTCGATCGCTAAAAAGTATACCAATCGCGGCTTGCAATTCCTTGATCTCATTCAGGAAGGCAACATCGGTCTGATGAAGGCGGTCGACAAGTTCGAATATCGCCGGGGCTACAAGTTCAGCACCTACGCCACGTGGTGGATCCGGCAGGCGATAACCCGCTCGATCGCCGATCAGGCA
>DAIQNP010000289.1:0-3690 GCA_036788335.1 Erythrobacter sp. | reverse complement strand
ACGCTCATTCTGAACGGAGCGCGAGATGAGCGCACCGACCCGGCCCAGGCCGTTGAGCTGGCCAACCGGATCAACTCCGCCGGCGGTGATGCGTCGGTGCAAATCTTCCTGGATGCTGGACACCAAATCCCTTTGGCGGATCGGGAGGAACGGATCGATGCATTCATTGATGGGGTTCTCAAGCCATGAGGTGCTGCGGATGTCGCAAGGGTTATGCTGAAACGGGACCTTCCGGATTCCACCCACTTCCGGTCACCCGGTCCATCCCGCGCTCACCCCTTAAGCGGACATGTCGCGCCTTACCCCAGCGCAAACTCCGCCCACACCGGCAGGTGATCCGACGCCGTCGTTGCCAACGCGCTGCGGTGGACGCTGCAGGCCCGCATCTCCAGCCGGTCGCAATGCATGATCCGGTCGAGCCGGCCGATGGGACGCGCGGCATGGAAGCTGGGGCCGGGATCGAGGATGGTGAAGTGGCGGCCGAATTCGCGGAAACACCCCGCTTTGGCGCGCCATTCGTTGAGATCGCCCATCATCACCGTGGGATGATCGGCCCGCGCCGCATCGCCCAGCGCCGCGATCGCGCGCGCCTGCCGCACCCGCCACAGGCCCGACAGGTCGAGATGCATCCCGAACACGCTGACCATCCGCCCGCCGATTCCCAGCGTTGCACTCACCACCCCGCGCGGTTCGAGGCAGGGGATGTGGATGATGTCGTGGTGTTCGACCGTGATCCCATTCCTCACCAGGATCGCATTGCCGTGCCACCCCATCGAATCGTGCTGCACGTCGAGCGGGACCGGGACGTAATCGCTCAGGCTCTCGACCAGGAAGCGCGGCAGCACGCTGGCGCGGGTGCCGAAGCGCAGGTCCGCCTCCTGCAGGCAGACGATGTCGGCGCCGACTTCGCCCAGCACCTTGAGGATGCGGGCCGGGTCACGCTTGCGGTCGGTGCCCAGCCCCTTGTGAATATTGTAGCTCGCCACCTTGAAGGTGGTGCGCGCGGGCGTGTCGCCGGACCGGTTGTCGGGGGAAGTGGCCATCGCCGAGCAATCGCCGATAGGGCGCGGCGGGGCAAGACGGCCCGGCGCTAACTGCGGCCAACCTGCCTCAGAGCTGGCGCGCGTTCAGCCGGGGATTGAGCGCGGTGATGTGGTTGAGCCACTTTTTCGGCCGCCGCAGCATGTCGTCCGGATATTCGACCTTGAGCCCCAGCAGTTCGGCCATGCGCCCGACGAAGTGGATGCAATTGCGCTCGTCGAGATCGTAATACTTGCCCGGCGCATCGGCCCAGGCGCGCACCTCGGCGGTGAGGCGGTAATACTGCGCGTCGCTGATCGTCAGGCTGAAATGGCGGTTGGTCTTGCGAATGTTCTTGGGCTTTTCCGCCAGCACCATGTGTTCGACCGGCCCTTGCAGCACCGCCGCGCTGGCGACGCGGGCGGAAAAGCCGTAATTCTCGTTCACCACCCGCCCGGTCTCGGTCAGCGTGCCTTCGAACACCACGAAGGTGTGCGGGTAGCGCCCGAACAGCACCGAGCCGTTGAAGCTGTGGAAGTGCACCTGCACCTCGGCCAGCGCCGGGCCGGCCCAGACGAGGGCCAGCAGCAGCAGGACGCGTTTGATGGCGGCGATCATTCCGCGCTTCTAATGCAGGACCGTTTCAACTCGCAAGCAGGCTTGCATTGCCGCCGGCTGCGGTGGTGTCGATGCAGGTGACCCGCTCGGTGGCGAAGCGCGCAAGGAAGTGCGGCCCGCCCGCTTTCGGCCCGGTGCCCGACAGGCCCTCGCCGCCGAACGGCTGGCTTTCCACCACTGCGCCGATCTGATTGCGGTTGACGTAGAAATTGCCGACCCTGGCGCGGCCTTGCACGAAGCGCCGGGTTTCGGCGATGCGGCTGTGCAGGCCGAGCGTGAGGCCGAAGCCGGTGGCGTTGATGTCCTCGATCACCTTGCCCAGCGCGCCCGCCTTGAACCGCACCACGTGAAGCACGGGGCCGAAATGTTCGCGGTTGAGGTCGAGGATGGAACCCAGTTCGATGATCGTGGGCGCGACGAAACACCCGTTGCCGGTCGACTCGGGCGGGAGCGGCAGGCGGGTGACGGCGCGTCCGCTGGCCATGCTGCGCGCAACATGGCGTTCCAGCGCGGCCTGCGCATCGGTGTCGATCACCGGACCGACATCGGTGGCGAGGTTGGCCGGATCGCCGATGGTCAGCGCCTCGAACCCGCCGCGGATCATCGCGATCATCGGATCGGCGATGTCCTCCTGCACATACAGCACCCGCAGCGCGGAACAGCGCTGACCCGCGCTCTGGAACGAACTGGCGAGCACGTCGCGCACCACCTGTTCGGGCAGCGCGGAGCTGTCGACGATCATCGCGTTCTGCCCGCCGGTCTCGGCAATCAGCGTGGCGATCGGCCCGTCGCGGTTGGCCAGCGCGCGGTTGATGGCGCGCGCGGTGTCGGTCGATCCGGTGAAGGCAACGCCCGCCAGCCGCGGATCAGCGGTAATCATCTGCCCGACCGGCCCTGCGCCGGGGAGCAATTGCAGTGCCTCGGGCGGGATGCCGGCCTGATGGCACAGCCTGACCGCCAGCGCAGCGATCAGCGGGGTTTGCTCGGCGGGCTTGGCAATCACGGCGTTGCCTGCCGCGAGCGCTGCCGAGGCCATGCCGATGAAGATCGCCAGCGGGAAGTTCCACGGGCTGATCGTGGCGAACACGCCGCGCCCGTGCAGCGAGAGCGTGTTTTCCTCCCCCGTCGGCCCCGGCAGGATGGTCGGCTCGGCGAACTGCCGGCGCGCTTCGGCGGCGTAGTAGCGCAGGAAATCGACCGCCTCGCGCAGTTCCAGCACGCTATCGAGCAGGGTCTTGCCCGCCTCGCGCTGGCACAGGCTGAGGAATTCGGCCGAGTTCGCCTCGAACAGGTCGGCGGCTTCCTCCAGCAGCAGCGCACGCGCCGCGCCGCCCAGCGCGTCCCAGCCGGGCTGGATCGCCGCGGCGCGGGTGAAGGCGGCGTCGACCTCATGCGGCGTGGCATCGCGGCGGGTGCCGACCACCACGGTGAGGTCGTGCGGCATGGTGATCGGGGCGATTTCGCCCGGCATGACACCGGGAAAGGTGGGCTCGGCGCGCCAGTGGACGCTTTCGAGCTTGCGCAACTGCGCCATCAGCGGCTCGCGCACCGCGGGATCGGACAAGTCGATCCCCGCGCTGTTGCGACGGCCGGCAAAGATGTCGCCCGGCAGCGGGATCGCGGGATTGCGGCGCGGGCTGAGCGAAGCGAGTTCCGCCACCGGATCGCCGACCAGTTCTTCCGGCGCGGTATCGGCATCGCCCATCCGATTGACGAAGCTGGTGTTGGCCCCGTTCTCCAGCAACCGGCGGACCAGATAGGCGAGCAATTCCTTGTGCCCGCCGACCGGCGCATAGATCCTGACCGGGGTGCGCTGGTTGCCTTCGAGTGCATGGAGCGCGTCGTAAACTTCCTCGCCCATCCCGTGCAGGCGCTGGAACTCAAAGCCCTTCCCGCCGCTCATGCTCTTGATCGCACCGATGGTGTAGGCGTTGTGGGTCGCAAAGGCCGGTCGGATTACGTCTGCGTGTTCGAACAGCCGCGCGGCGCAGGCGAGATAGCTGACATCGGTTGCCACCTTGCGGGTGAACACCGGGTAATCGGCAAAGCCGC
>DAIQNP010000288.1:0-3716 GCA_036788335.1 Erythrobacter sp. | reverse complement strand
GCCGCGCTTTCTTTCCGATCTCGTGCCCCAGAAGGACGATCCTTCGGCAAGCCCAAAATTAACAGGGTTCTTAATTGTGCAAAAAGACCGCGATGCCGACCTTCCCGAACAGGTGATGTGGGAAGGCCGCTTCATCATCGCCAAGACGCGCGGGCGGTGGGAATATGTCGGGCGCGCGCGCGGCATCCGCGCCGCCGCGATCATCGCGCTGGATGACGATCCCGACGGCACCCGCCACGTGCTGCTGGTCAGCCAGTACCGCGTGCCGCTGGGGCGCTTCAGCCTGGAAATACCGGCCGGCCTGGTCGGCGACGATGTCGGCGGCGAAGGCGAAGATGCGCTGACCGCCGCCGCGCGCGAACTGGAGGAGGAAACCGGCTACCGCGCCGCCAAGCTCGAAACCCTGGGCGAATTCTACTCCTCGCCCGGCATGGTGTCGGAATGCTTCACGCTGCTCAAGGCAACCGGCCTGACCCGCGTCGGCGACGGCGGCGGGACCGAGGGCGAGAACATCCTGGTCCACCGCGTCGCGCTCGACGATCTCGCCCGCTTTGTCGCCGAATGGCGCGGCGCTGGCCATGCGGTCGATGTGCGGATAGCGATGCTGCTGACACCGGGATATCTGGGAGAGGGATAGGAACATGGCAGGACGTGTAGCGGGCAAGCTCGCATTGGTGACCGGCGCGGCGCAGGGCCTGGGCCGCGCGCATTGCATCCGGCTGGCCCAGGAAGGCGCGCGGGTGCTGGCCACCGACATCAACGGCGCGGGCGCGGCGGAGACAGCGGCGATCATCAATGCCGAAATGGGCGATGGTACCGCGTTCAGCATCGCCCAAGACGTGACCGACCCGGTCCAATGGGAAGCCGCAGTCGAAGCTGCCCGCGATCACCTCGGCGGGTTGAGCGTGCTGGTCAACAATGCCGGGATCGGCGTGGCGGGCAACATCGAGGCCTGCGATTTCGGCGACTGGCAGCGCTGTTTCGACATCAACGTCAATTCGATCTTCCACGGCTGTCAGAAGGCGCTGCCGCTGATGCGCGAACACGCGCCCGGATCGATCATCAACATCTCGAGCATCGCTGGGCTGATCGCGAGCGACACCATGCCCGCCTACAACGCGTCCAAAGCGGCGGTGTGGATGCTGTCGAAATCGATCGCGCTGCACTGCGCCAAGAAGGGCATGAACATCCGTTGCAATTCGGTCCACCCGACCTTTGTCGACACCCCGATCCTCGACGGGACGGCGCGGGCAGCCTCGCTCGACAAGGATGTGCTGCTGGAAAAGCTGGCGCGGCAGATCCCGCTCAAATTCGTGGGCGAGCCCAACGACATCGCGAACGCGGTGCTCTATCTGGCGAGCGACGAAAGCCGGTTCATGACCGGCGCGGAGCTGAAACTGGATGGCGGCATTTCGGCAATGTAAAAAGAGAGGGGCCAGACTGGCCCCTCCCGGTTGTTCAGATCGGTGTGCAGCGGCCCGAAAACCGGGAGCCGCTTTTCGACGCTGCACTCAATCCGCGATCAGCGCGATCGCCAGATAGATCAGGATAAAGCTGCCGAAGCCGAGCAGCGCGCCGGCGACAAAGCCGATCCGCACCAGCATGGCATCGATGCCGAAGTAATCTGCAATTCCGGCGCAGACGCCGAAGACCTTGGCGTTGGTCTTGTCGAGGCGGAAGCCGGCGCGGGGCGGCTTGCCGTCGGGATTGCGGGTGACGTTGGTCATTTCCTTCGAACTCCGGTTGAGAGGTTGGCGATCAAGCGATCAGGCAATCAGGCGATCATGCCGGGGCTGGCAGGGACAATCGCATAGGCGAAGCTGGCGATGGTCAGCACGACAGCGAAGGCGGCAGAAGCGAGGCGGGCAGTGATTTCGGGACCGAACATTTCAATGGGTTTCCTTGTGTACGAATGGCGTTGCAGCGCGCCGATCAGGCCAGAAGATTAGGGCTGGCAGGCACGATCGCATAGGCAAAGACGACCGCCGAAATGGCCAGCGAGAAGGCAGCGGCGAACAGGCGGTTGGCGGAATTGACGGCGTACATGTGAAATCTCCTTGGTGGTATTTGCTATCCCGCAGAACCATTCCGGGGATGTCAGCTACTTTGCAGGAGGTGTGCCAAACGCGAAAAATGGCGCAATTCCGCCATTCACTTGCTGACTGAGCGCTAACCGCGCGTTCACCTTGACGAAAGCTTGGGAATTTTCACCACAGATTGGGAATAGCGATTTCGCCGCACCGCACGCTGCGCCGCTCTGGCCAAACCGCGCCCCGCTCGCTACCCGCCACAGCGTCATGGCCCTCAGCCGCATCAGCCTCGAAAACTTCCGCAACCACTCTGCGACGACGCTCGTCGAGACCGCGCATTTCAACCTGCTGGTGGGCGAAAACGGCGCGGGCAAGACCAACCTGCTCGAAGCGCTGTCGCTGCTCGGGCCGGGACGGGGCCTGAGGCGCGCCAACCTCGTCGATCTCGCCCGCCGCCCCGCGCCCGGCGACGCGCCCCTGCCCTTTGCCATCGGCGCGAGCCTGACCGAGGCCGGGACCGTCTCCGCCCGGCTCGGCACCCATACCGAAGCCGGGCAGCCTGCGCGGCGGCTGGTGCGGGTCAACAGCGCACCCGCCAGCGCGGCGAGCCTTGCTGAATGGCTGGCGCTGTCATGGCTGACCCCGGCGATGGACGGATTGTTCACCGACAGTGCGGGCGCGCGGCGGCGGTTCATGGACCGCATGGCGCTCGCCATCGCACCCGATCATTCGCGGCGGGTGAACGCGCTGGAGGCGGCGTTGCGCGAACGCGGGCGGTTGCTCGAACAGGGCGGTGATCCACGCTGGCTCGACGCGGTCGAGGCGCAGGTGGCCGATCACGGCGCCGCAGTCGCCCGCACCCGCAGCGCGCTGGTGGCACGGCTGGCGGACGAACTTTCGGCCCTGCCGCCCGAACCCTTCGCCCGCCCTGCCCTGACCTATCGCCCCGGAGGTCCGCTGGACGAGACCGCCCTGCGCGCCGAACTCGCCCGCCAGCGCCCGCGCGACCGGGCGGCGGGGCGGGCGCTCACCGGCCCGCAGCGCGACGAATTGGAGGTGGCGATGGCGTCAAGCCGTCAGCCGGCAGCATCGTGCTCGACCGGCGAGCAGAAGGCGATGCTGATCGCGATCACGCTGGGCCACGGCATCCTCGCTGCGGCGGGCCGCCCGAGCGCGCTGCTGCTCGACGAGGTCGCTGCCCACCTCGATCCCGTCCGCCGCACCGAACTGTTCCGGCGGCTGCGCGCAGGCGCGGCGCAGGTGTGGATGACCGGCACCGAACTCGCGCCTTTCGAAGCGATCCGCGAGGAAGCGGCGATCTGGCGGGTCACCGGGGGACGGGTGGAGCGGGTCTGACCCTACTCCTCGTCCGGCAAAGCGCCTTCGACCTCGTCCAGCGTCGCTGCCACCAGCCGCTCGATCCCGTCGGCGGTGGGGTGAATCCGGTCGCCCTGGAACAGCGTCTGGTCCTGATAGATATCCTCCAGCCAAAACGGGATCAGCGCCGCCCCGTGTTCCTGTGCCAGATCGCGGTAAAGCGCGTCGAACTAGGCCTGGAACTCCGGCCCGTAATTCGGCGGCGCGCGCATTCCCATCAACAGGACCGGCACGTCCTGCCCTTTGAGGATGGTCAGCATCTTGCCGAGATTGGCCTTGGTTTCCGCAGGCGAGAGACCCCGCAGCAGG
>DAIQNP010000287.1:0-3720 GCA_036788335.1 Erythrobacter sp. | reverse complement strand
CATATCTCGACCGATTTCGTGTTCGATGGCACAGCGACCCGGCCCTATCGGCCTGATGACGCGCGCAACCCGCTGTCTGCCTATGGCCGCACCAAGGCCGAGGGCGAGGATCACCTGCGGCCCCAAGACCTGCTGGTGCGCACCGCCTGGGTCTATGAAGCGGGCGGCGCGAATTTCGTGCGCACCATGATCCGGCTGATGAACGAGCGCGAAGAACTCACCGTCGTCGCCGATCAGATCGGCGCGCCGACGTGGGCGAGCGGGCTTGCTCGCACGATCTGGGCGCTGGTGGAAAAGGGCGCGACGGGCACCTTCCACCACTGTGATGTTGGCGTTGCCAGCTGGCACGACTTCGCGGTCGCCATTGCGGAGGAGGCCCACGCGCTGGGCCTAGTGGCTCGCATCCCTACGATCCGCGCGATCACGTCGGCTGAATATCCCACCCCGGCGCGGCGTCCGGCCTATTCGCTGCTCGATTGCAGCGCCACGCGCGCCTTTCTGGGTGATGCGTCCATGCCGTGGCGCGACAATCTGCGCCTGATGCTGAAAGAGGAAGCGAAGCGTGGCTAATCTGCTGGTCACAGGCGGGGCCGGCTTTATCGGCGGCAATTTCGTGCATTACTGGAACGCGCAGGCTCCCGGCGACACGGTGGTGGTGCTCGATGCGCTCACCTACGCCGGCAACCGCTCGACGCTGGAAGGCGCGGCTGCCGATCTGGTGGTGGGCGATATCCGCGACACCGCACTGGTCGAAAGCCTGCTGCGCGACCATGCGATCGACACCATCGTGCACTTTGCTGCCGAAAGCCATGTCGACCGTTCGATCACCGGGCCTGACGCGTTCATCGACACCAACATCCTCGGCACCAACAGCCTGCTGAAAGCCGCGCGTGCGGTGTGGCTGACGGGTAGCGGCCGACCGCACCGCTTCCACCATATCTCGACCGACGAAGTGTTCGGATCGCTCGGCCCCCACGATCCCGCCTTCAGCGAGGTCACGCCCTACGCGCCGAACTCACCTTATTCGGCGAGCAAGGCCGCGTCCGATCATCTGGTGCGCGCCTATCACCACACCTACGGGCTTGAGGTGACGACCAGCAATTGTTCGAACAATTACGGCCCCTTTCAACATCCCGAAAAGCTGATCCCGCTGTTTTTGCTGAATGCGCTGTATGGCCGCAACCTGCCGATTTATGGGGATGGGATGAACGTGCGCGACTGGCTGCACGTCGAAGATCACTGCCGCGGGATCGAGGCGTGTCTGCTGCGCGGCAAGCCTGGCGAAACCTACAATATCGGGGGCGGGGCGGAATTGCCCAATCTCGAAGTCATCACAGCCATTTGCCGCGAAGTTGACCGTGCCTTTGCCGAAGTGGGGGGGCTGGCGGCGCGTTACCCCGATGCGCCTGCGGCACAGGGCAGGGCAACCGAAACGCTGAAGACTTTCGTGACCGACCGCGCCGGGCATGATCGCCGCTATGCCATCGATGAAACCAAGGCCCGCGCCGAACTCGGTTACGCCGCGGCCCACGGATTCGATGATGGCCTGCGCCAGACGCTGCACTGGTATCTTGATCATCAGGAGTGGTGGCGGCCCTTAATGGCGGGCAAAGCGACTTGACCACCCGAAAGCCGTGACACTGAACCAACAATAGCCGGGACGAGTGCCGCGATGGCCACCACACGCAAGTCAGTGATATATTCGGCGCTGGCCAATTTCGGCTCAATCGGCACATCGCTTGTGTTGGTTGTGATCGTCACGCGCTGGCTTGAGCCGGCCGAGATCGGTGGCTTTGCAGTCGCCTATGCTTTCATCAACCTGCTTGAACCGCTTCGCCACGCGCAGATGGTTGCCTTTGTGATCAAATCCGAAATCCTCGATCACGCGCTTATGCGGGGGGTCAATTTTGTCGCCTGGGTGATGACCGCTGCGGTGCTGGTCATAGTCGGGGGGATTGTGGCGGTGCTCAACGGCCCGATGCAAACCCCCGAGGTTGGCAGGCTGCTGGCCATCATGAGCACCGGGTTTGTCGCCACCACGCTGGCCCAGCCTGCATTGGCGGTGCTCAGCCGGGAAATGCGCTTTGGCTTGATCACCAGTGTCGATGTGGCAGCAGGGCTGATGAAGGCGGCCGTGACGATCGGGTTGCTCTACGCGGGACTGCGGGCCGAGGCGATGGCATGGGGCATCGTGGCGGAAATGGCGACCAAGCTGGCGCTCGTTTTCGGTGTTCAGCGCGCTTATGTCTTTGCCCTGCCGCGATGGTCGAACACGCGCCCGATCTGGGATTTCGGTTTCAAGTTCACCGGCGCCCAATTGATCACCCGCGCTTCGATTGCCGCCAGCGATATTATGGTCGGGCGGTTTCTCGGCCTTGCTTCGGCCGGGATCTACAACCGCGCCACGGTGCTGGTGCGCACGCTGCGTTCGGGGATCGAGGGGGCGGTCGTCCCCGTCGCGATGGCCGCTTTTGCCAAGACCAATCGCGACAATCGGGCGCAGCTTACCGGAGACTATTTGAACGCTGTATCGCTGCTCACCGGGGTGACATGGTCGGCGCTTGCCGTGTTCATTGCTCTGGCAGAACCGCTGATCCTGACGGTCTATGGCCCGCGCTGGTCGGCGACCATTCCGATCGCCCAAGTGGCGGCGGCTGGCGGCATGGTGTTCGCCGCGACCGCCATGACGCCGACTTTGCTGGCATCTATCGGCAAGGTCGATTCGCTGTTCCGGCGCAACATGACGGTCGTGGTGCCGCGTCTCGCAATCCTCGCGGTCACCGTCCAGTTCAGCCTGATGGCGGTGGCCTGGGGCGCCTTTGCCAGCATGGTGATTGCCTTTCTCGTGAATGAATCGCTGCTGCGGCGCGAATTCGGGATCACCTTCCGCCAGCTTGCCGCCGCCTTGTGGCGCAGTGCAGTGGTTGCGGGAACAAGCGCCTTATGCAGCTTCGGCGTGTTGGCTCTGCCCATCGTGGCTGGGCAATCCTTGCTGATCCAGCTTGCAGTTGCTCTCGGCGCCACAGGGGTCGTATGGCTTGCGACGCTGTTGCTTGTCAGGCACGCTTTGCTTGGCGAGCTGCAAAACCTTCTCCGCAGATTGCGGCTTGCTTTTGCGGGTCGCGCATGACGCAATTCTTACCCGCCACACTTCTTCCCATCGGATTGAACAGGGAGCCTGTCCGTGCCTGACAAACCCAAACAAAAAGTGTTCTGCGTCGGTTTTCAGAAAACCGGCACCACCTCGCTGCGCGATGCGCTGCGCCAGATGGGCTACAAGGTTGCAAGCGTTTATGCAGGCGAGCTTTCGCTCGACGAGATGCGCGAGGTCTATGTTGCGATGGGGCTGGAATTGGCCAAGCAATATGACGCGGTGCAGGATATGCCCTGGCCGCTGATCTTCCGCGAGCTTGACGCGGCCTTTCCGGGATCCAAATTCATCCTGACCGAACGCGACACTGATCGCTGGTACAAGTCGATCACCGGCCATTTCGGCCCGAAAATCTCGCCGCGCCAGCAATTGACCTATGGCGAGGATTACGGAACGCCCGTCGGCAACGAGGCCCGCTATCGCGAAGTCTATCTGGCGCATAATGCGGCCGTGAAGGAATATTTCGCAGGCCGGCCCGATGATCTGCTGGTGATGGATCTGGAACAGGGCCACGGCTGGAACGAATTATCCGCCTTCCTCGGGCTGAAGAATGCGCCGAGCGGCCCGTT
>DAIQNP010000286.1:0-3726 GCA_036788335.1 Erythrobacter sp. | reverse complement strand
CCAGACCTTCGCAGGCCTTGCGCGCCTGCCAGGCGACGGCGAACACCCGCCCGATCTCGAGCGCGGCGGTGACGATTGCGACGCAGGCGATCAGCGCGCGGCGGGCCTCCACCTCGGCCAGCGCGGCGGCGATTTCGCGCTGGCGTTCGGTGAAGCGCGGATCGAGCTTCTCGGGCGTTGGCATCTGGCGCGGTTCGCCGTCGGCCTTGAGCAGGGTCTTGCGGAACTGCGCCGCCGCCTCGCCCCGGGCCGTCACGTCGAGCGCCAGCCAGTGGCGGATGAAGGCCGCCGATTCTTCGCCGGTCTTGGCCTTCCAGCCATCGAGGATCGGCAGCATCGTCACCAGATGGTGATCGGGGAAGAGGTCTGGGTGCAGCGGTTCCAGCGCCCAGCCCTCGCCCGCATCGGCCGGCACCCCGAGCAGGGTGCGCACGCGCGGTTCCATCGGGGCCTGCCACCCGGTCGTCCCCTCCCACAGCTCGGCATGGTCGGCGCAGCGCATCAGCCAGGCATGGAGTGCGGCGGGCTCCTTGCGGCAGGCAAACTGTGCCAGCGCTTCGAGGAACCGGGTATCGCCGCGCGCTTCGGCTGTCTCGACCAGTTCCCCCAGCACCTCGCGCGCGAGCAGTTCGCGGCTGCGGTCATCCATCACCCGCGTGCCCGGCGCGACCCCGGCCTCTTCGGGGAAGCCGCCGATCAGGAATTGCGAGAAGGCGTGGATCGTGTCGATCCTCAACCCCCCACCGGGGCAATCGAGCACTTGCGCGAACAGGCTGCGCGCACGGCCGAGCATGTCGGGGCCGTAATCCGCGCCGAGATAGCCCAGCTCCTTGGCCAGCGCGGTCTCGGGCAGGCGTACCCAGCGGGCGAGCACGGCGTTGATCCGGTTGGCCATCTCCGCCGCGCCGGCCTTGGTGAAGGTGAGGCACAGGATCTGCGACGGATCGACCCCCTCGGTCAGCAGCAGCCGCAGCACACGTGCGGACAGAACCTGGGTCTTGCCAGTCCCGGCCGAGGCCGAGAGCCAGACGTTGTCGGCCGGATTGGCCGCCGTCAGCTGGTTGCCGACCAGTGGGAAGACACCGCCAACCCCGCTCATGCCGCGTGCTCCCCGCCGCCGGGTTCGGTCAGGCGGATCGCCCATTCCTCAAGCCGCATCAGCTGGTCGTATTCGTTGTAGCCCTCGTAATCCGGGTTCTCGCGCGCCAGGAACGGCTCCCGCCCTTGGATGAAGCGGGTGATGGCCTCGCCCAGCTTGGCTTCGTGGTGCGGCAGGAAGGCATCGGGTTCGAGCCCGCCTTCGCGCGACGTGCGCTTGAGCGGTTCGGAGCAAACGCCGAACTCGCCGTCCTTCTTGCCCAGCGACCAGTATTCGAAGCGGGTCGGCTCGCCCGTCACCATCTGCCCGTCAGCCTCGAACATCCCGTCGCGCGCGATCAGGCCGAGCAGGCCGAGTTGCAGCGCATAGCCGGCGGTGACCTGCTTCTTTTCGGGCGGCTTCCCGGTCTTGTAATCGACGATCGCAAGGCTTCCGTCGGCCAGCCGGTCGATCCGGTCGGCGCGCCCTTCGAGCCTGACGCCGTGGACGGTCAAGGCACCGGCGATCTCGCTCGCAAGTACGGTGCGGCCTTGGGCGGCGGCATCGTCGATCCAGGCTTCGAACCGGGCGAGCGCCGCCATCAGGCGCGGCTGCCACAAGGCACGGAACAGCGGATGAAGTTGCTGCGCGGCGAACTGCGCCTCGGCGAAGGGGAGCAGCGGCAGCGCCGGATCGAGCAGCCGCGCTTTGTGCCAGCGTTCGAGCACCTTGTGCACCAGCGTGCCCCGCTGCGCCGGGTCATCGAACGGGTCCGCGCCGAGCGGATCGAGCCGCTTGAGCGCCAGGATTTCCTGCGCGTAGAATTGGTAGGGATCGCCCAACAGCCGGTCGAGCGCGGTCACCTTCAGCCCGCGCTTGCGCAACTCGGGCGCGGGGTCGGGCGCGGGGCGCGGGTAATCGGGCGCGCGCGGACGCTGGCGATCCAGGTGCGGGAGCAGCGCCGGGATCGTGGTTTCGCGGTGTTCGCGGGCCAGGTCCTCGCCCAGCAGCGCCTCGACCCGCAGCAGAAAACGCGACGGCAGGGTCGGCCCATCGGCATCGCGCAAGGCCCGGCTGAGCACGACCTCGGGCGCGCCCAGCGCTCCGGCGAGATCATGCGCGGCGAGTCCGATGCGGAATTCCGCCCCCGGCACGCCCAGCGCGCGCAGGATTGCAGGGGCGAGCAGCGCGTCGGCGGCGGGCGGCTGCGGCCAGCTGCCTTCGTTGAGCCCGCCGCAGATCACGAGGTCGGCGCGGGCCATACGCGCTTCGAGCAGGCCGAGGATCGCGACCCTCGGATGCCCGCCATAGCTCGGCCGCACCGCCACCTCGTCGAGCGCGTCGCGCAAGGTGCCCGCCACGTCGCGCGCGGCCAGCACCACGCCGGTCTCGCCCGCATGGCCGCGCAGGTGCTCGACCAGTTGCCCGAGCGCGCGCCCGTCCTCGCCCGACCACAGCGCCTCGCCTGCGAGGCTTTCGCCCACGGCCGCCAAACGGCCAAGCGCCTCGGCCAATGCCATGTCTTGTGGCCAGTCGAGAAGCGGCGCAATCAACACTTCGGCCTCCGCCCACCACTCCGCCACGCCCGCCTTCTTCGCCGCCTTGCGCAAGGGAGCGAGGCCGGGCGCAGGAGCGGGGCCGCGCAGCGCGCGGTCGAAGGCCCGCAAAGCCCGCAGCCAGTCGCGCCGCGCATCCCCGTCCTGCCCGCGCACCAGCGGATGGGCGAGCGCCGCGATCAGCGTGGCGGGATCAAGGCCGCTTGTACCCAGCTCGGCCAACAGACCGAAAAACCGCCCCGCAGGGGCCAGCGCGAGCGGACGTCCGGCACTGTCGTCAGCGGCGACATTCCAGCGGGACAGGTGCTGCACGACCCTGCGCGCAAGGCCACGGTCGGCGGTAACCACCGCAATGCGCTTCTCTGCTTCCTCGAGCGCCGCACGCACCAACAGCGCAATAGCCTGCGCCTCTTCCTCGATTGTCGCGCTGGTCATCAGCTTCACGCTCGCCAGTCGCCGATGCTCCGCTTCCAGCCGCGCCCACGACCGGCTGGCGAGCGGAGGCAGGAACAGCGAGGAGATCGCCCGGCTGCGCGCCGGTTCGCTCGCCGCCATCCCGCGCCGATGCCACGGCAGCACTTCGGCACGGTTGATGCCCATGCGATTGAGCAGCAGCTTGAGATGATATTGCGGATGGCTGAGCGCATCGCCCGCGCCGAACACTTCGCCGCCGGGCGTGTCGGCAGCCCCGGCGCGGCCAAGCTCCTCCCACGCTTCGGCGCTCATGCTAAGGTCGAGGTCGGGCAGCACCACCACCCCCTGCGGCAGATCGGCAATGACGCGCAGCAGCCGGGCGAGCGCGGGCGCGGCGCTGGTGACGCCGGCGGCAATGATCGGCTGCGGCGGCGGGCTGTCCTTCCAGCGGCGTGCGGCACGTTCGAACAGCAGGTTGCGGCGGGTGGCGGCATCGACCTCGCCGCGCGCATCCAGTTCGATCAGCCAGCGCGCCTGCACCCGCGCAAACAGCCGGATCGAACGCTGCCAGTGGACCGCGAGGTTGCCGAGCTGGTCCAGCACCGGCTCGGCATAAAGATCCTCCGGTCGCTTGTCCTCAACCAGCAGGCGGTCCATCGTCCGCGCCATTTCGCGGGC
>DAIQNP010000285.1:1534-3726 GCA_036788335.1 Erythrobacter sp. | reverse complement strand
CGCCACCTGCATTGCCGGTCCAGCGCCAGCCGCGCCATCGCCGCCTATGTCTATTCGGCCAGCGGGTTCGGCGAAAGCACCACCGATCTGGCGTGGGACGGGCAGGGAGTGGTCTATGAAATGGGCGACCTGCTGGCTGCCAGCGTCCGGTTCGAACGCGATCCGCAATTGTGCGTGGTCGATATCGACACCGACCGGATCGCGGGTGAACGACTGCGCAACCAGACCTTCACCGATGCGGCCGAAGCGCTGGGCCGGCCCGAAGACAGCTATCGCCGGATCGTGTTCGAGCATCACTATGCCCAAGGCGATGTCGGGTTGATCCGCCCGGTGCGGCGCTTCCCCTTCGTCCCCGACCGGCCCGACAAGCTGGATGAGGACTGCTACGAGGCCTTCAACATCCAGGTCGATGCGCTGATGCGGCGGATGGAGGCGACCGGGGCCAAGAGCCTCGTCATCGGCATTTCGGGCGGGCTCGACAGCACCCACGCGCTGATCGTCGCGGCCAAGGCCTGCGACCGGCTGGGCCTGCCGCGCAGCACCATCCGCGGCTACACCATGCCCGGCTTCGGCACCACGCAGCACACCCGCACCAACGCCCACCGGCTGATGGAGGCCGTGGAGATCACCGCGGGCGAGATCGACATCCGCCCGGCAGCGCGGCTGATGCTGGAGGACATGGGCCACCCCTTTGCCAGCGGCGAGCCGGTGCATGACGTGACCTTCGAGAATGTGCAGGCGGGCTTGCGCACCGATTACCTGTTCCGCCTTGCCGGGCAGCATCACGGTTTCGTGGTCGGCACCGGCGACCTTTCCGAATTGGCGCTGGGCTGGTGCACCTACGGCGTGGGCGACCACATGAGCCACTACGGCGTCAATTCGGGCGTGCCCAAGACGCTGATCCAGTACCTGATCCGCTGGGTGATCCGGACCGGGCAATTCGCCGAGGCCTGCGGCGACGTGCTGAGCGCGATCATCGACACCGAGATTTCGCCCGAGCTGGTCCCCGCCGGGGCCGACGGCAAGTCGCAATCGACCGAGGAGCAGGTCGGGCCTTACGAACTCAACGACTTCTTCCTGCACCATATCATCCGTTCGGGCCAACTGCCGTCCAAGGTCGCCTTCCTCGCGTGGCACGCTTGGCGTAACCGCGAAGGCGGATTGTGGCCCGCAGGCTTTGCCGAATCCGAGAAGAACGATTACGATCTGCCCACGATCTCGCACTGGCTCGACCGGTTCCTGCACCGCTTTTTCGCCATCTCGCAGTTCAAGCGCAGCGCCATTCCCAACGGGCCCAAGGTCTCCTCGCAAGGCGCGCTGTCCCCGCGCGGCGACTGGCGCGCGCCGTCGGACGCGGTCGCCGACGTGTGGCGCGAGGAACTGCGCGAAAGCCTGCCGGCCGACGCGGCGCGCGCGGCGTTCGGCGAACCTGATACCTGATGCCTGCCAGCCTGCATTTCTCCGCATTGGCGATCATGGTGCTGTGCAATGTCGTGTGGGCATTGAATGTGGTGATCAGCAAGCTGGCGGTCGACGACCTTGGCGTGCCGCCGCTGGCTTATACCGTGATGCGCTCGCTGATCGTGCTCGCTGTGCTGTTTCCGATGCTGCGGCGTGTGCCGGCGCGGCTGCCGGTGGTGCTGGCCATCGGCTTCGCCATCAGCGGCGGAAGTTTCGCTCTGCAATTCATTGCGTTACAGACGGCGAGCCCCTCGGCAGTGGGGATCGTCAACCTGTCTGGCGCGCCGCTTACCGTGCTGTTCGCGATCCTGTTCCTGGGCGAGCGGGTGCGCTGGCGACGCGGGATCGGCATGGCGCTGGCTCTTGGCGGAGTGGGCCTTGCCATCGGCGCGCCGTCGCAGGGCGGCGCGGTGATGGGGCTGACCTTCGCCTTTGCCGGGGTGCTGGTGGGGGCGCTGGGGTCGGTGTTCGTCAAGCGGCTGGAGATCGGCTCGGTCGCCTTGCAGGCCTGGGCGGCGCTGATCAGCCTGGCGGTGATGTTACCGGCAAGCCTCGCCTTCGAGACCGGGCAGATGGCAGCGATCCGCGCCGCGCCGCTGGCGGTGGGGGCCTGCGTGGTGTTTGCCGGGCTGATTGTATCGGTCGGCGCGCATTCGGCCTATTTCAAGCTGCTGCAAGCGCATGACGCCAACCTGATCGTGCCGCTGACGCTGCTGACCCCGCTGCTGACC
>DAIQNP010000285.1:0-1434 GCA_036788335.1 Erythrobacter sp. | reverse complement strand
CCCCGCTGCTGACCATCGCCTTCGGGACGTGGCTGACCGGGGACGAGATCGGCTGGCCGCTGATTACCGGCGGGGCGCTGGCGATCATCGGGGTCGGTATCATCGTGATCCGCCCGAGCGCGACGATCTTCAAACCGCTGCTGGTGCGCCCGCGGTTGTAGCGGCCGGTTGAAAGGGAGCGGCTGCGACCCCGCAAGGCCGCTTCCCATCCAAGCTACGCAGCCATGTCCGCAGCGGTTTCGCGCGCGGCGGCAATTTTGGCCTCGCCGCCTTCACCCATGATCCCGTCAGCCGCCACCATTTCGACATCGGTAATGCCGAGGAAGCCGAGGAAGAACGTCAGCCAGCGGGTCATGAAATCCATGTCGCTGCCCACCGGGGTTCCGCCGCTGGCAATCGCGAGATAGGCCTTTTTGCCGGTCAGCAGGCCCTCGGGGCCATTGGCGGTGTAGCGGAAGGTGGTCCCGGCGCGCGCCACCATGTCGGCCCAGGTCTTGAGCGTGGCGGGTGGTCCGAAATTGTAGACCGGGCTGGCGATGACGATGGTGTCGGCCGCCTGCAACTCGGCGATCAGCGTGTCGGCGAGTTGGGCGAGTTCGGCCTGCTCCGGCGTGCGATCGGCGGGCGGGGTAAGGTTCGCGCCGAAGCGGTCGGCAGTGACGTAGGGCAGGGGATCGGCGACAAGGTCGCGGGTGGTGACCGTCGCGCCGGATTTGGCGGCCAAGCCGTCGACCAGTTGCTGCCCGAGCCCGCGCGAGACGCTGTCGGCGTCGGAGCGGATGCTGGCGGTGATGTGGAGGATGTTGCTCATCGAAAGTTCTCCTGAAAGGGATTGAGACTCCCCTCCCGCTTGCGGGAGGGGAGGGAAGGCGTCAGGCCGCGTCGACCAAGACCACTTCGCTGTCTTCGAGCGCGGTGATGGTCACGCTGTCGAGCTGCGTGATCGCCACGCCGTCACGGGCATTGGCTTCGACCGCGCCAATGCGGATCCGGCCGGTGGCGGGCACAAGGTAGAGGTGGCGGTCGGCGCTGCGGGGTGTGTAGGTCACGCTCTCGCCAGCCTTGATCGTCGCGCCCAGCACGCGGGCATCGGCGCGGATGTGCAGCGCGTCGTTATCATTCGCCACACCGCTGGCGAGCGGCACGAAGCTGCCGTTGCGATCATCCTTGGGGAACTGCCGCGCACCCCAGCTCGGCTCTCCGCCGCGGGTGTCGGGGATGATCCAGATCTGGAACAGCGTGGTGTCGGTGCCTTCGAGGTTGTACTCCGAATGGCGCACGCCGCTTCCCGCGCTCATCACCTGCACGTCGCCCGCTTCGGTGCGGCCTTCGTTGCCCATGCTGTCGCGGTGGGTAATCGCGCCGCTGCGGACATAGGTGATGATTTCCATGTCGCTGTGCGGATGGGTCGGAAAGCCGGTGCCCGCAGCGATC
>DAIQNP010000284.1:0-3727 GCA_036788335.1 Erythrobacter sp. | reverse complement strand
CGGCGATTGGCGCCAGACCTGTGCCGACCGAACGCGCGCCGATCAGATCAACCGCGAAGGTGGCCGTGCCCGTGCGCGGCACAGCGGTTGTGAGCGTCGGGATGCCATAGGAAATCGCATCGAAGGAGACCGTGGCGCTTGTGCTGCTGTTTTGCACCGTGCGCTGCCAGAACGCGCCGCCGACATAGCGGTAGCTGAGCGGCCCGCTGGTGCCGGGACGAGTCAAGGTGAGTGTGTCGGTGGTCCCGCCACTGGTGCGCGTGTAAACCACCGCCCCGGCATTGGAGCTGGCACTATCGATGTCGGCCGGGAGGAACGCAATTGTCCCGGTGGGCGAAGTCAGGTTGTAGCTCTGGTTGCTTGCATCATACCGCAACGTGACGGGTTCGCTGGAAACCGAGCCGGTCGATCCAGACGCATTCAACGTGACGCGTGCGCTCGCGGCGTCGTTGACAAAGGTTTCGCTGGCGAGCGTACCCAGCAGGTCTTCATTGCCAGTGGGCGTGGGCGTGGGCGTGGGCGTGGGTGTCGGTGTTGGCGATGGTGAGGGAGAAGGTGATGGCTGTGGCGTTGGAGTGCTCGCCACGCTTCCACCTGCTCCGCCGCAGGCAGCCAGACCGAGCCCGACACAAAGCAGCGGCAGAACCGCAAGGCGACCGCGAATGTTCATAATCCCATTGCCCCAAATGCGCATCGCGTGATTCCTGCAGTGCGTGCCTAATCAGTCAAATATAGCAGCGCAATTCGCTTTGCCAAGCCTCTGTGAACATGCAGTTTCATGCAAGTTGGGCGAGGTTCAACTCGCCACAGGGCAGAACGTTGCCTCAGCAAAATTGCATCTCGGCATCGGGGCTCCACGTCAAGCACTCTAAAGGGCCGAGTTGAGAGCGTATTGCCGATCGTCCGGTCTGACCGATTAGATCAGAAATCTTTTCACTGGGCAGGAGCGGCATCATGGCGGCTGTCCGTGTGGGCGGCGCCGAGGCTCACAGCGACGGCTTCGGCAACCTTGATACCATCCACCGCTGCTGACAGGATCCCTCCGGCATAGCCAGCACCCTCGCCAGCGGGAAACAGCCCCGCCGTGTTCAGACTTTGAAAATCCTTGCCGCGAGTGAAGCGGATCGGTGATGATGTGCGGGTTTCGACACCCGTCATCAACACGTCCGGGTGATCATAGCCCGGAATCTGGCGGCCAAAAACAGGCAGCGCCTCACGCATCGCGGTCACAGCGTAGTCAGGCAGACATTGCGCCAGATCCGTCATGTGCACCCCGGGCTTGTAGGATGGTGTGACCGAACCAAGCGTTTCGGACGGACGCCCGGCAAGGAAGTCACCCAGCCTTTGGGCCGGCGCCTTGTAGTTCGATCCGCCGGCAACATAGGCCAAGGATTCCCAATGGCGTTGCAACGCGATTCCTGCCAGCGGATCGCCGGGGAAGTCGCGCGCCGGATCAATCGCGACGACCAGACCGGAGTTCGCGTTGCGCTCATTGCGCGAATACTGGCTCATGCCGTTGGTGGCAACGCGGCCTTCCTCGGATGTCGCAGCGACAACGGTGCCGCCGGGGCACATGCAGAAACTGTAGACTGTCCGATCATTATTGCAGTGGTGCGAGATGTGATACTCGGCCGCGCCGAGGATCCGATTGCCGGCTTCAATGCCGAACCGTGATTTGTCGATCCATGATTGCGGGTGTTCGATCCTGACCCCGATCGAAAACGGCTTGGCCTCGACATGGACCCCGGCGGCATGGAGCATCGCAAACGTATCGCGCGCGCTATGACCAATGGCGAGCACGACATGGTCCGCTTCGAGATATTCGCCGGTGCTCAGATGGACACCGCGTACACGGCGATCACCTTGCGCATCGGTGGTAATATCGATGCCATCGACCCGGTTCGAGAAACGGTATTCGCCGCCGAGCGCCTCGATGCTTTTGCGCATGCTCTCGACCATCGTCACCAGCCGGAAGGTGCCGATATGGGGATGCGCCTCAGTGAGGATTTCGGACGGGGCGCCTGCTTTGACGAATTCGGTCAGAACCTTGCGGTCGCGATTATGCGGATCCTTGATCCGGCTGTAGAGCTTTCCGTCGGAAAATGTGCCCGCGCCGCCCTCGCCAAACTGGGCGTTGGATTCCGGATTGAGAACCCCCTGTCGCCATAATGCCCAGGTGTCCTTGGTCCGCTCGCGAACCACTTTCCCCCGGTCGAGGATGATCGGGCGGAACCCCATCTGGGCAAGGATCAGGCCGGCAAACAGTCCGCATGGCCCTGCACCGATGACGATCGGTCGGCTGGACGTGCCACCTTGGGGGGCTGTGGCAACAAGGTGGTAGCGCGGGTCGGGGGCGAGCTGGACGCTGCGATCCTTGCGAAAGCGCTTGAGCACCGCCGCCTCGTTCTTCACGTTCACGTCGACCGAATAGACCAGCTGGATGTTTGTCTTGTCGCGCGCGTCATGGCCGCGGCGCGCGACGACATGGCGAACCAGATCGCGCGGGGTTATCCTCAGCCGCTTGCAGATTGCAGCAGGCAATGCCTCGTCCGGATGATGAAGCGGCAAGGTCAGTTCGGTGATGCGCAGCATGAGGCAGTATTAGAGAGCGATAGCGCGGAAAGCCAACAGCTCGTGCGTGGCCTGCTGCAATCTCACCGCAGGACATTGGGCAGGCTGCGTTACAGTCTGTCGAGCATTTCGAGCTGGTAGCATGGGCCCCGTTGGGGGTCGCCAACTTCGATCACTCGGCGAGTTTCAACCGCACCCGGATCGAACCAGTCAGGCTGTGGCTTGATCTTTCAAGCCATCCACACGGGCGCGAAATATGCGTCAACGGATGCCTTTGCCCTGCCCGCCATCGACGCTGAGAGCCGCGCCTGTCACCCAGCCCGCCCGGGCGGATACCAGCCATACTGCTGCATCGGCGACTTCTTCGGGTTTTCCTAGCCGGCCGAGTGGAATGCTTGATCGAACCATCTCGTAAACCTGCGGGTTGGCCGAGCGCATCACATCCCATCCGCCACCCGGAAACTCGACCGAGCCCGGCAGCAACGCGTTGGCTCTGATGCCGTTTGCAGCCTCATTGATGGCAAGTTTCTTGGCATAGGCATTCAGCGCTGCCTTGGCCGCGGTGTAACCATAATCATCCATCGGTGACGCCTCGATGGCCGAGACTGAAGACACGAGCAGAATTGATCCGCTGCCGTGCGCACGCATGCCCGGCAGAACTGCATCCACCAGTCGCACCGCACCCATCAGATCGACCGACAGGCTCGTGTCCCAATCTGCGCGCGTACCACCCACAGCCAGTGCTGAGGCATTGCTGATGAGAATGTCGATGCGTCCAAACCGATTGAGCGCAGCTTGCACCAGATCGCGAACAGCCTCATCATCGGAAACGTCGCAGGATTTAGCGAAAACGTCGGCATCTGCGGCTGCCAATTCGGCCACAGCCTCATCGAGCGCTGCTTGCCCCCGGGCAGCAAGGACCAGCTTGGCGCCCTCCGCTGCCAGCCCATTGGCTATCGCGCGTCCAATACCCCGGCTTGCGCCTGTGACTACTGCGACCTTCCCTTCGAGTTCAAGATCCATCGCGCTTCCTCACTCTGCCCTCAGACGCGAGTTTGAAGCGTGCAGTAGCAAAGGTCCAGCTACGAATGTGCAGGAAGTCTGGTAGCGGAGGAGGGACTCGAACCCCCGACACGCGGATTATGATTCCGCTGCT
>DAIQNP010000283.1:0-3762 GCA_036788335.1 Erythrobacter sp. | reverse complement strand
TCAGTCCTCTTTGCCGTCTTTTGCAAGATTGCATGGTCTTTTGTTACGGCGATGATGCCGTATCTGTTGCTTCCCTCCCCTGAAGTTTGCGTCCTTCTGCTCTCAAGTCGGCAGCAAGTTTGCACTGAAGACCATTTGTTCAGCGCATAGCTAGAAGCCGCCGCATCGGCTGTCGGTTCATCGAGAGAGGGGTACACACCATGGCATTGGATTTCCTGCGTCGGCGCTCGCTGCTCACCCACGGCTTTGTCGGCTGGTGGTCGGCGCGCCGTCACGCCTATCCGGGTGACGAGCATGGCGTGCGCGTCCCAGTCTATGGCTGGGTCGATGCCGAGGCGGCTCAGGCTGCCGAGACCGCGCTGCGCTCGGCAGCCCGGCCTGCCCCCGTCACGCTGGTCGGCTCCGAGCTAGCCATGACCGAACCGGCCACCCCTTCGCTCACGAGCGAGGATCGCATCGCCACCATCACCGCCACCGCCAGCGCCTGAGAGGAGACCCACGCCATGACCGATACCCTGCACACCCGCACCAACACCCTGACCGGTCGCCTCGAGGTGGTCGCGCGCGTCAGCGAGACGGTCGTCAGCGAGTATTGCGGCAACCTCATCAGCCAGTGCGAGCAGAAGCGCATCGCGGTTGCCCGCGGTGCCGCCACCACGGTCGCCGAACTGCGCAGCCAGATCAACCGCCTCGACCACTGGCTGCAGCGCGATGCCGCCGAACTGGAGCGCGAAACCGCCGCCTCGCGGGCGGCCGGCGACGAGGAGTACATGCCCCCCTTCTACGCAAAGGCGCTGGTGTGGATCGCCATGGCGATCAGCGTGCTCGAGGTGTTCGTCAACAAGTACGGCATGGACGGCCTGCGCATGACCGAGAGCGCAAGCTGGGCGATGGCGCTGCTGGCCGCGCTGTGCCTGTTCCTGCTCTCCAAGCTCACCGGCCGGGTGCTGCGCCAGCGCCCGTGGCGCCAGGGCGAGTGGGGCGGGGTTGCGGCCGCGGCCGTGTTCAACGTCGCGATGGTGTTCACCACCATCCACATCGCCGATGCGCGGGCGTTCATGGCCGAGCAGGAGGCTGCGGCCGAGGGCCTCGCCGTGATGAAAGGCATGGAGGCCGGGTTCATCGCCTTCGTGTTGCTCGGCTACGGGGTGATGTTGTTCGCCGCCTACATCAACACCCCGCCATGTGCTGCTGCCGAACAGCGCAAGGCACGCATCGCGGCGCTGCGCCAGGCGGTCGACCAGCGCTGGCAGGAGCGCGGCGAGCTCGCGCGCCGCTACAACACCGTGCTGGTCAAGGCGCACCATGATTTGGCGGCCCTGCTGCAGGATTTGGCCGAGCGCAGCTTCCAGTACCGCGACGGCGTCAAGCGCGGCGGTATGATGCCGGCATACTTCCGCCATGCGCTGCCGCTCGATGCGGTCACTCCGATCCATCTCGGCGAGATGATTGATCCTCAACCGGAATCGATCGCATCGCTGGTCGGCAAGGAGACCGACGTTGAAGCGGAGGCGCAAACCGACGCCACCGATACCGCGACCGCAACCCACGCCTGAGGAGACCCACCCATGATCCGCATCACCACCCCGTTTCGTGCCGCCGCCCTCGTGCTCGCGCTCGGCAGCTTGACCGCCTGCTACGAAGATCTGGTCGGCGCAATCGGTGGCGGCAGCGGGGTCAACGTGGTGCTGATCGACCGCAGTGGATCGATCCCGGCCGGAGACCGCGAGCTCTATGCCCGCAGCATCGACGGCATCGGCGCCGGGATCGAGGCCGGCGGGCGGGTGCTGGTCGCCGAGATCGGCGATACCGACCGTTCGCGCTTCCGCACCCTGCTCGACATCAGGGCCGAGGAAAGCGATGTGCGCCTCAAGCGGGAGGCCAACCTGCGCAAGGCCCGCGCCGAGCTCACCGCCGCCCTGCCCACCCTGCTGCCCGAGACGCCGGGCGCCGGCGCCGGCAGCACTCGCATCCTCGAGACCATCGCGGCCGCCTCCGAGACGTTCCGCAGCGGTGGTTCGGCCAAGGGCGGGCGCCTGTTCGTCCTCAGCGACGCCATCGAGGAGAGCCGCGCAGTCAATCTCGCCCGCCTGCCCGGCAACGAGCAGGCGATCGCCGAGGCGATCACCCAAGCCCGCACCGCCGGCCTGCTGCCCGACCTCAAAGGCGTCAAGCTCCACATCATCGGTGCGGGCGGCGACGATACCGCCCTCGGTGTCGAGGGCGTGCGCGCCTTCTGGCACGCCTATGCCGAGGCCACCGGCGCAACCCTCGTCAGCATCGGGAGGCTGCCACATGAACCCGCGTGACAAGCCTCACACCAGGGCTCCCCCGCAAGCTTGCAGCAGCACCCGAAGCTGCCGCTGACCTCTACACAGCTCAAGCAAGGCGCGCCGCTCCGGCCGTCACAACCAACAGGAGGCGCACATGAGCGACGGAAGCGGCTGGTAACGGCAGACCCGGCCGGTCCCATCCCCCGGATGGGTCGGCCGGGCGGCCTGCAATAGAACTCGAAATAGCGCACACCACGCGCGGGATCATGACACCACGAAGCATATCATCCGCATCACGGCATGAAGACCTTGCCTGCTTCATTGCTTTCAGTTTAATCTGAGGGGGTCTACGACCAACTGTAGAATTGAAGTTTGAACCAGCGAACCATTGGGGGACGGGAATGGCTCGGTTTGATCTTGTAGAATTGCTGAAAGATGCCCTGACTTTCTGCAATGCTGAGGAGTGGCATGGTGAGGAACCTGTCCTCGATTTCCATGCGAGATTCTTCGCGCGCCTGATCCACGGCAATACCAACAGGTTCGGGGAACAAGATCCCGATCTGATCGCGACCTCGCTGGAAAATAGATACGCCGCTGCCTCGATCGTAAGGCTCAAGCAGACAGACGTAACCATGCTCGGCTTCGCCATGCGAAAGCAGAAGTCCGATTACCTTGACGCTCTAGCTGACGAAGAGGCAGCGTCGGATTTTCAGGCCGACGATAATTGGGAAGGCGAACATGGCGCACCGCGAGCAATCTGGCCCAATTTAATCTTTGATGAGCAATTGGGCGATCGCACAGTCAAGTGGTTGAAGAAGGCAGGTGAATTCAAGGATTTTGTCGAAGTCGGCATCCCGGTGATAATTCTGCCGAGGTGGAACCGGGTGGCTAACTGCGAGATAATCAAGTGGGCGCAGCACATGGCACTTCTTGAATATCGACGCATCTGGCCGCCGAAGCGTGGCAGCCAGTTGGACAGGCACATCAACAGGCACTTGGTCTTGACTGATCCATCAATAGATATGGATACTATCTTTTTCGCTATGGAAGCGACTGAGGAGACCTATTGCTTGCAACGACCCGGCCTCCGTCAGCACGAATATGATGCCATGAATGAGGGCAAGTTGACACTGGGCGAAATCTACAGGGTTCGCCCCGCGGTTTTCCTTCGGGCACTGCTTCCGACAAACGCACCGTTGAATTGACACGGTGGCGGCCACGGAAGGGTTGCCTCTTGGCTTTCTGGACGAGCAGCCTCAATTCTTGGGTGAGGTCCACAGGCTGCACTGACAAATTTTTGACCGAGGGATCCGTCCTTAGGCGGTGTCTCCACTGACGTTTTGACCGCCTGCTCACATCGATGCAATCGCGCCCACACGTAAAGGGAGCGTCAGCTCCCATCGCTCCGTATTCCCAAGATGCCTCCGCTAAAGCTAGAGCGTTTTCCGTTCATTCCGGTTCATATCCGCATGATCTGAAGTAATTGGCG
>DAIQNP010000282.1:0-3767 GCA_036788335.1 Erythrobacter sp. | reverse complement strand
CCAACCTCCTGTCGCATCCGGTGATCAGCGGGTTCATCTCGGCGAGCGGCATCCTGATCGCGACCAGCCAGTTGAAGCACATTCTGGGCCTGAGGACCGGGGGCGAGACCTGGCCGGAGATGCTGACCGGGTTGGCCGGATCGCTGGGCGCGATCAACCTTGCCACGGTGGCGATCGGTGTGCCTGCGACGCTGTTCCTGTTCTGGGTGCGCAAGGGGTTGAAGCCCGCGCTTCAGCGGCTCGGGATGACCCCGCGCGCCGCCGACCTCAGCGCCAAGGCCGGTCCGGTGGTGGCGGTGGCGGTGACAATTCTCGCCGTGATCGGGTTCGACCTCGAGGCGCAGGGCGTGTCGGTGGTCGGCAGCATTCCCCAAGGATTGCCGCCGTTCGCGCTGCCATCGACCGACCTTGCCCTGATCGAGGCGCTGTGGGTGCCTGCGCTGCTGATCTCGGTGATCGGGTTCGTCGAAAGCGTCTCGGTCGCGCAGACCCTGGCCGCCAAGCGCCGCCAGCGGATCGCGCCCGATCAGGAGCTGATCGGGCTGGGGGCGAGCAACATCGCTTCGGCCCTGTCGGGCGGTTATCCGGTGACCGGCGGCTTTGCCCGCTCCGTGGTGAACTTCGACGCGGGCGCGCAGACCCCGGCGGCAGGCGCCTACACCGCGGTGGGCATCGGGCTGGCGAGCCTGTTCCTCACCCCGCTGTTGTTCCACCTGCCCAATGCGACGCTGGCCGCGACCATCATCGTTGCGGTGCTCAGTCTGGTCGATCTCAAGACTCCGGGGCGATTGTGGCGCTATTCCAAGGCCGATTTCGCCGCCCACGCCGCGACCATCGTCATCACGCTGGTGTCGGGGGTGGAGCTTGGGGTGATTGCCGGGGTGGCGGTCGGCCTGATGCTTTACCTGTGGCGCGCCAGCCGGCCCCATGCCGCGATTGTCGGGCGGGTGCCGGGGACCGAGCATTTCCGCAATGTCGAGCGGCACACAGTGCTGACCCTGCCGCACCTGCTGTCGATCCGGATCGATGAAAGCCTGACCT
Source organism: Erythrobacter sp. (assembly GCA_036788335.1). Lineage (GTDB taxonomy): Bacteria > Pseudomonadota > Alphaproteobacteria > Sphingomonadales > Sphingomonadaceae > Erythrobacter. The sequence continues at coordinate 2,726 of DAIQNP010000282.1, read as the reverse complement.
ATCTCAACGCCCGCTGGCTGGAGGAATATGTGCTCGAACAGGTGGCCGAGCGTCCGGCGCTGCGCCACGTGATCCTGATGTGCAGCGCGGTCAACGCGATCGACGCTTCGGGGCTGGAGAGTATCGAGGCGATCAACCATCGGCTTACCGATGCCGGGGTCAAGCTGCACCTGTCCGAGGTCAAGGGCCCGGTGATGGACCGGCTGCATCGCACCCATTTCGTGCAGGAGTTGTCGGGCCGGGTGTTCCTGTCGCAGGACAAGGCCTTTGCCGATCTGGCGCTGGATACCGGGGAGGAGCCGGATGCGGCCGATCCGCTCGAGGCACGCGGCTTGATCTAGGCTCGACCGGCCCTCAAAAATGGAAAACCTGTAAGTGATTGCCTCTGGATTGGGCCTTTTTGATGAAATGCTGCTTGGAAACGCATTTTTTGCGCACTTTTGGAAAAATCGATTTCATTAAACGAGTAATTGATCTGTCCCCGACTCGTCCGGCCTGCTAGAGCGGTTGCAGCAACCCGAAGGAGTACACTCCATGAGCCTGCATATCGGCGACATCGCCCCCGACTTCAGCGTCGACACCACCACCGGCCCGATCAGCCTGCACGAATGGGCAGCGGACAGCTGGGTGTTCTTCTTCAGCCACCCGGCCGATTTCACCCCGGTCTGCACCACCGAAATGGGCATGACCGCCAAGCTCGCCGCCGAGTTCGACAAGCGCAACTGCAAGCCGCTCGGCCTGTCGACCGACACGGTCGAAGAACACCTTGCCTGGGTCAAGGACGTGGACGAGACGCAGGGCGTCACGCTCGCTTTCCCGATCATTGCCGATCCCGATCTGCGGATCGCCAAGCTCTACGACATGATCCACCCCGACCAGAGCGAGACCGCAGCGGTGCGCGCGGTGTTCATCATCGATCCGGCCAAGAAGATCCGCCTGACCATGACCTACCCGATGAGCGTGGGCCGCAATTTCGACGAGATCCTGCGCGTGATCGACAGCCTGCAACTGGCCGACCGCTGCAAGATCGCCACCCCGGCCGATTGGCGTCCGGGCGACCGGGTGATCATCCCGCCTTCGGTCGACGATGCCACCGCGCATGAACGCTTCCCGCAGGGGTTCGAGACGCTCAAGCCTTACTTGCGCCTGGTCGACGTGTCCTGATGCACTGAGACCGGCGCCTTGCACCGCCGCAGTTCCGGCTGCGGCGGTGCAACTTTTCGGGCCGCAATTCGTAGCTAAGTTGCGCCCAAAGCAATTGATCCTGACGATCAGGGAAGTAGCATCGCACCATGCTTGAAAACCTCGACGCCCTGCTGCTCGCGCGCATCCAGTTTGCCTTCACGGTCAGCTTCCACTTCTTCTTTCCGGCCTTTTCGATCGGGCTGGCGAGTTATCTTGCCGTGCTCGAGGCGCTGTGGCTCAGGACCGGCAAATCGGTTTATCTCGACCTGTTCAAATACTGGCTGAAGATCTTCGCCATCGCTTTTGCGATGGGCGTCGTGTCCGGCATCGTCATGTCGTACCAGTTCGGCACCAACTGGTCGGTGTTTTCCGATCTGGCCGGGCCGGTGATCGGACCGCTGATGGCCTATGAGGTGCTGACCGCCTTCTTCCTCGAAGCAGGCTTCCTTGGCGTGATGCTGTTCGGAATGGAGAAGGTTGGCAAGAAGCTGCATTTCGCCGCCACGCTGATGGTGGCGCTGGGCACCTTCGTGTCGGCCTTCTGGATCCTGTCGGTCAACAGCTGGATGCACACGCCGACCGGCTATGTCGTCGGCGCCAACGGGCAATACATGCCGGGCGGCAGCTGGTGGGACATCGTCTTCAACCCCAGCTTCCCCTATCGTCTGGTCCACACCGTGATGGCGGCCTATCTGACGACCGCCTTCGTGGTCGGCGCGGTGGGCGCCTGGCATTTGCTGAAGGATCGCGCCAACGGCCACGCGCGCACTATGTTTTCGATGGCGATGTGGATGGCGGCCATCGTCACGCCCTTGCAGATCTTCGCGGGCGACATGCACGGGTTGAACACGCTGGAATACCAGCCCGCCAAGGTGATGGCGATGGAAGGCCATTTCGACAGCTATCCCGAAGGCGCGCCGTTGATCCTGTTCGGCATTCCCGACAGCGAGGCCAAGACGGTGCGCTACGCCATCGAGATTCCCAAGGCGTCCTCGCTGATCCTCAAGCATGATCTCAACGCGCCGATGGACGGGCTCGACACCATTCCCGATGACGAGGAACCGCCGGTCGAGGTCGTGTTCTGGAGCTTCCGGGTGATGGTCGGGATCGGTTTCGCCATGCTCGGCATCGGGCTGTGGAGCCTGTGGGGCCGGGTGCGCGGGCGCCTGTACGACATGCCATGGCTGCACCGCGCCGCCGTGGTGATGGGGCCGAGCGGATTTGCCGCCGTGCTGGCCGGGTGGATCACCACCGAAGTCGGCCGCCAGCCTTACGTCATCTACGGTGTGCTGCGCACCGCGGACGCCGCCAGCCCGCTCGATGCGCCGGCGGTGGCGGTGTCGCTGCTGGCTTTCGTGCTGGTCTATTTCGCCGTATTCGGCATCGGTGTGTGGTACATTCTCAAGCTGATGGGCAAGGTGCCGCACGCGGGCGAATACGGGGTCAAGCGCGGCGATATCGGCCCGATCCGCACTGCCGGGATCACTCCGGGGCCGACGCAGAACCCCGGCAATGGCGAAACCCTGCCGTCGCGTGCGCCG
>DAIQNP010000281.1:0-3771 GCA_036788335.1 Erythrobacter sp. | reverse complement strand
GAGCGGCTTGCCGCCGGTTACCGCGATGGTCGCACCTGAGATATAACTCGCCTCGTTACTTGCCAGCATGACATAGGGCGGAGCGAGTTCAGCGGGCTGCGCTGGGCGGCCAACGGGGTAGCTCTTGCCGAAATTGCTCACGTCGTCCTCCGGCATGGTGGCGGGATCAGGGGGGTCCACACCGGCCCCGGTGCGACGCAATTCACCCGGATACCGCGTTCGGCCAGCAGTTGCGCAAGGCCCTCGCTGAAGTTCTGTATCGCGCCCCTGGTGGCGGCATAGGGGAGCAGGCCGGGATTGGGCTGGTCGGAATTGATCGAGGCCGTGTTGATGATCGACCCGCCCTCGCCCATGTGCTCCACGGCGGCCTTGGCCAGCCGGAACATCGCATGAATGTTGACGGCAAAGGTCCGCTCCCATTCCGCGTCGGAAATGTCGTCCAGTTCGGCAAAGCTGCGTTGGTGCGCAGCATTGTTAACGAGAATGTCGATCCCGCCGAAGGCCGAGAACGTCTCGTCGATGATGGCGCGGCAATGGGCCGGATCGGCCAGGTCGCCCGCAATCAGCCGGCAGGTGGAGCCAGCCTGTTCGACCAGTCGGGCAGTGGCACGCGCGTCCTCCGCCTCGTCAAGGTAGGCGATCATGATGTCGGCGCCTTCGCGGGCAAAGGCAATTGCGACCGCCCGGCCGATTCCGCTGTCACCGCCGGTGATGATCGCCCGCTTGCCTTCTAACCGTCCCGATCCTTCGTAGCTGTCCTCCCCGTGGTCGGGCACGGGGTCCATCCGGTCGGTCCGGCCGGGCGCATGCTGCTGCTGATGGGGAAACGGCGGGCGGGGGTAAGATGGGTTCATGACAGGTTTCCTTGCAAGGTGTTCCTGACCAGCGCGAAGACCGGCAAGCGGTTTCCGCCGCTGACGCGAAGTGTGGCTTGCGCGAGGCAGCCGGGCAAAGGCCGACGGGACAGTGCGATATTGCTTTGAGGCAAACCTAATACAGATTAAGCTGCGATCGGAGGCCAGGCCCTATGCTGCAAAATCAACGCGAGCTTCGACTGACCTCATGTCCGCAACCAGAGATGGATGAATTGCTCGACAGAGCCGATATATTCGGCGCTGCCTTTGCCGCGCTGCCCGAAGCCGCGTGCATCGTTGAGCGCGTAGCTGCTGACGATAGCGAAAAGGCGCATTGGCGCTTCGTCGCCAGCAACATGGCGATGCAGCAGGTGTTCGGCCTCGGCGACCTTGCCGGGCAGCGGCTTGGAGCCAACCATCCCGACTTCGCCGAACGCTGGTCGGCCGATTGCGACCGGGTTTACGCAGGCGGCGTTACCGAAACCGTGATCCATGACGCGATCCCCTACCCCGGCATTTTTCGCTTCGTCCTGACCCCGATGGCGGGCAGTCGGCGGCCCTCGATCCTGGCGGTCATCACCGACATCACCGCTGAACAGAAAACCCGCCAGACCCTGCTCGATTCTGACAGCCGTTACCGTTCGCTGTTCAACGCCATCGATGAAGGGTTTTGCATCATCGAGTTGGTGTACGATCCGAATGGGTGGCCGGTGGATTACCGCTTTCTGGAAGCCAACAAGGCGTTCGTACAGCATACCGGCCTTGTCGATGTGCTCGGCAAGACGATGCGCAGCCTCGAACCCGATATCGAGCAGGAATGGGTCGCGGCCTACGCCAGCGTCGCGCGCACCGGAGAAACCCTGAGGTTCGAGCAGGAATCGCCCAGCATGGGTCGCTGGTTCGACGTCTTCGCTTTTCCCGTAGACGACACCAAGGATCGCCGGGTCGGCATTCTGTTCGAAGACATCACCGAACGCAAACGCATGGAAATTGCCCTGCGCGACAGCGAGAGCCGTCTCGCCTCATTGATCGATGCCAGTTCCGACATCATCTTCAAGATGAATCCCGATTGGTCGGAATTGTGCGAATTGCAAGGCAGAGGTTTAGTCGCCGTCGGGGGGGAGCCAGTCAACTGGGTTGACGATCACCTGTTGCCTGAAGACCAGCCCGAAATGCGCGCTGCGATCGCCGAGGCGGTCCAAGGGGTCAAGCCATTCGAGCTAGAACACCGGGCCCGCAAGGCGGATGGTACGGTCGGCTGGTTCTTCACCCGCGCCGTCCCGATCCTGAACAGTGCGGACGAGATCGCCGAGTGGTTCGGCATGGCGACCGACGTGACCGAACGGCACAGGGCAGAAGAAGAATTGCTCCACGGCACCCAGATGCTGCGCATGGCGAGCGAGATCGGCGGCGTGGCGCTATGGGATTGGCACGTGGGCAGCGACGAGGTGACCTGGTCGGCGGAACATTACCGCCTGGCCGGGTACAAGGTCGGAGAAGTCGACCCGTCCTTTGCCCTGTGGCGCGAAAGCGTGCACCCCGAAGATCTCGAATCGGTTGAGGCGGCAATCCAGCACTCGCTGTCGACCGGGTTGGAATATGTGAAGGAATACCGCCTGCTGCACCGCGACGGGAAAATCGAGTGGGTACTGGCACGCGGGCGCTGTCTATACGATCGGCATGGGCAGCCGATCCGGATGCTGGGCGCCATGATCGAGACGACCGAGCGGCGGCGGCAGGAAGAATGGCACAAGCTGCTGGTGGCCGAACTGCAGCACCGGGTGCGTAATCTCATCAGCATGGTCCGGTCGGTCGCGCGCCAGTCCGCGCCCAGCCATGACGATGTCGATGACTATGTCGATCACCTGATTGGCCGGTTGCAAGCGATGGGCCGCACACAAGGGATGCTGACTCGGCTCCCCGGCACCAGCGTCGATCTGTCATCCATCGTGCGGGAGGAATTGCTGGTCCACGCGGCGAGCGAGGATGACTGCCGGATCGAGGGGCCGGATATCGCCCTTTCTCCCCACGCGGCAGAAATCGTCACGCTGGCGGTGCACGAACTGGCGACCAATTCGATCAAATATGGCGCGCTGGGCGGAGAAGGCCATGTCCGGATCAACTGGACGACCGAGACGAAAGACGGCGCCCAATGGATTGCCCTGCGCTGGCAGGAAACCGTCCGCGACCGGGTCGATACCCCACAGCGCAAGGGCTTCGGCAGCCAGCTGATCGAAGACCGCATCCCCTACGAACTGAATGGCGAAGGCAGGCTCAACGTGCACGACACCGGCGTGCTGGCGGAACTCTCCTTCCCGCTTAAGCCGGGTGCCAGCATCCTTGAAACGGGTTCAGGGTGGAGATACGGCAAGTGAGCGCCCGGCCCCTGTCAGGCGCGCATATCCTGATCCTCGAAGATGATTACTATCAGGCACACGATTCGCGCGAAACGCTCGAAGCGGCAGGAGCCACGATCGTCGCGATCGGCAGCCGGGCCCCCGACCTTGCGGCAATCATGGCATCCGGGCCGCTGCATGGTGCGCTGATCGATATCAATCTGGGCGAAGAGATGTCATTCGGCTTTGCGCGCGAATTGCGGGCGAGCGCGATCCCGTTCCTTTTCCTGTCGGGCTATGATGCCAGCATCCTTCCTGAAGATCTTGCGGCAGCGCCGTGCCTTAGCAAGCCGGCCGAAAGCAACCGGGTAATCGCCGAACTTGCGCGGTTGCTGGCTTGACCGCCGCCGAAACGAAAGCCCCGCGCCGCCGAGGGCGCGGCGCGGGGCCATTCCCACCATAGCAATACGAGATCAGTAGGTGGTGCCGCAATAGGATCGCACGGTGGTACCGTAATCCTGATCGAACGTCGGCTCGTTGCCGCGATCATAGGCCGGGCTACCGGAAATTTTGTCCTTGCC
>DAIQNP010000280.1:0-3778 GCA_036788335.1 Erythrobacter sp. | reverse complement strand
TTTCGACGTTGTAGTCGGAAGATTGCAGCAGCTTCAGGATGATGTTCTCGACATCCTCGCCCACATAGCCCGCTTCGGTCAGCGTGGTGGCGTCAGCCATCGTGAAGGGCACATCGAAGGTGCGCGCCAGCGTCTGCGCCAGCAACGTCTTGCCCGAACCCGTGGGGCCGACCAGCAGGATGTTCGACTTGGCGAGCTCGACATCGCCCGACTTGCCCGAGTGCTTCAGCCGCTTGTAATGGTTGTGCACCGCGACCGAGAGCACGCGCTTGGCACGGTCCTGCCCGATCACGTAATCGTTCAGGGTGGTGAAGATATCCATCGGCGTGGGGATCTCGCCTTCCTTCTTGCCGGCGATCCCTGCCTTGGTTTCCTCGCGGATGATGTCGTTGCACAGTTCCACGCATTCATCGCAGATGAACACGGTCGGGCCTGCGATCAGCTTGCGCACCTCGTGCTGCGACTTCCCGCAGAAGCTGCAGTAAAGGGTGCTCTTGCTATCGGATCCGCTCAATTTGGTCATTCCTGTATCCTCGAATCCGCATGGGGCGAAGGATTACCGGCCCGAAGGGATTCGTCAAATGTATCCCCTGCTCCGGATGAATCAACATGCAGGGCAAGTTTTAATATCCCGGCCTCTGCCCCAAAGGGCATTAATTGCCCGTGAAGGACCATAACCGGGATTGCTGTCCCGCGCCGGGGCGAGCTCTGCGTGCGAGGTTTATTCCGGCGCGCCGCCCGATCCGTCCTCACCGCCGCTCTCGTCGGTTTCGGGCCGGGTTTCGAACACCTTGTCGACCAGACCGAAGGCCTTGGCTTCCTCGGCTTCGAGGAAAGTGTCGCGGTCCATCGCCTTTTCGATCTCTTCAAGGCTGCGGCCGGTGAACTTTACATAGAGGTCGTTCATGCGGCTGCGGATGCGCAAGATCTCGCGCGCCTGGATTTCGATGTCCGACGCCATGCCGCGCGCCCCGCCCGAAGGCTGGTGGACCATGATCCGCGCATTGGGCAGCGCAATCCGCATCCCCGGTTCGCCTGCGGCAAGCAGGAAGCTGCCCATGCTGGCAGCCTGCCCCATGCACACGGTCGACACGCGCGGCTTGATGTATTGCATGGTGTCGTAAATCTGCAGACCCGCCGTCACCACGCCGCCGGGCGAGTTGATATACATGCTGATCGGCTTGGAGGGGTTTTCGCTTTCGAGGAACAGGAGCTGGGCCGTCACCAGGCTGGCCATGCCGTCTTCGATCTGGCCGGTGACGAACACGATTCGCTCGCGCAGCAGACGGCTGAAGATGTCGAAGCTGCGTTCGCCCCGGCTGGTCTGCTCGACCACGACCGGCACCAGCGCGCCGGTGTAGGGATCGCGCGTGAACTGGCCCTGGGTGCCGTAGGTTTCGCCGGAATTGCCGAGCAGGTCGATCATGGGGCCTCTGGTTCCTTTGTGAATGCCGAACCGGCTATGTCGGAGGCTGGGGGACGATTTCAAGTGCGTTTACCGTGCTGCCTGTGAATTGCCGGGGAGGCGGGCTCGGTTTTCCGCTTGCTGGGCGGCAGATTGGTGGCAAAACCCTATCCCATGATCACCACCAGATTAGCCCGCTCGGGCCTCATCCTGCTTCTCGCCACCGCCGCGCACGCCGCCTCGGCCGACCCGGCCGGGAGCGCCAGCGAACAGCGGGCCGCCGAGGCGACAGCGTACATCATGCGGATCCGCGCGCTCAATACCGCAGGACCAGACGTGAATGCCATGCTCGACTATGACCAAGACGCGGTGGAAACAGCGCGTGCGCGGGCCGAGACGGGGGTGCTGAAGGGGCGCACGGTGCTGGTGAAGGACAATATCGAGACGCGTGGCTTCCGCACCACCGGCGGCAGCTATGCGCTGGAGGGCAATTGCACCGGCCGCGATGCGCCGTTGATCGCCAATCTCGAAGCCGCAGGCGGCGTGGTGCTGGGCAAGACCAACCTTTCCGAATGGGCCAATATCCGCTCGGACAATTCGACGAGCGGGTGGAGCGCGGTCGGCGGGCTGACCCGCAACCCCCATGCGACCGACCGCAACCCCTGCGGCTCCTCCTCCGGCAGCGGGGCGGCGATTGCGGCGGGGTTTGCCTGGGCCGCGATCGGGACCGAGACCAACGGCTCGATCTCCTGCCCTGCGAGCGTCAACGGCGTGGTCGGGTTCAAGCCGAGCGTCGGGATCGTCAGCCGCACCCATGTTATCCCGATCTCCTCGACGCAGGACACCGCCGGGCCGATGACCCGCACCGTCCATGATGCCGCGCTGCTGCTGAGCGCGATCGCGGGCGAGGACCCCGCCGATCCGGTGACGCTGGAGGCCAAACGGGTGGCGGATTACACCGCCGGGCTCGATACGGCCTCGCTCGACGGGGTGCGGATCGGGGTGATGCGCAGCGCGGTCGGCAGCCGGGCCGACGTGAAGGCGCTGTTCGAGGCCGCGCTGGCCGATCTGACCCGGGCGGGCGCGGTGCTGGTCGATGTCGAATATGCCCCGCCGGGCGAATTGTGGCAGGCCTCGCTGCCGGTGCTGCTCTATGAACTGCGCGCCGGGATGGACAAATATCTGAGCACGCGCCCGGTCCCCGGCGGCCCACGCAGCCTGGCCGAATTGGCCGCGTTCAATGTCGAGAACGCCGCCGAGGAAATGCGCTGGTTCGGGCAGGAGCTGTTCGAACAGGCGCTCACCACCACCGACGCCGAAGCCTATTCCGCAAACCTCGCCACCCTGCGCCGCCTGACCCGTGCCGAAGGGATCGACAAGCTGCTCGCCGACCACGACGTCGCTTTCCTTGTCGCGCCCACGCAAGGGCCGGCGTGGAGCACCGATCTGGTCAATGGCGACAATTTCAACGGGCGAATCGGCGCAGGCTATCTCGCCGCGATCGCAGGCTATCCGCATCTCACCGTGCCGATGGGCGCGGTCGAGGGACTGCCCGTGGGGCTCAGCATCATGGGCGGGCAGTGGCAGGATCACGCGGTGCTGACGGCAGGCGCAGCCTACGAAAAGGCGCGGACAGCCAAGCTGCCCGCGCCCACATTCCGTCCCTGGCAGGCGGCGGCGGCGTCGGAGTGAAGTGATTCCCCGCGCAGGCGGGGACCTTCATCGGCAAAGCGCCTGACTGCCTGAAGCCCCCGCCTTCGCGGGGGCTCGCAAGCCGGTGCTATTCCTTGGATGCCGCCTTCTTGGCGGGGGCCTTCTTCGCGGCAGGCTTGGAGTCCGCGTCGTCGGTCTTCTTCATCTTGGCCGGGGCCTTCTTGGCCGCAGGCTTGGCTTCAGCAGGAGCTTCGGCTTCGGCTTCCGCGAGGACATCGGCCTTGGCCTTCTTGGCGGGAGCCTTCTTCGCGGCGGGCTTTTCGTCAGCCGGAGCCGCGTCAGCTTCGGTCTCGGCTTCAGCCTTCTTCGCAGGAGCCTTCTTCTTCGCAGCCGCCTTCTTGGGCGCAGGTGCAGGTGCAGCTTCGGCGCCGTCTTCGGCTTCGATCGCGGCCTGAAGCTCCTCGACGGTCACTTCGCGCTCCGTGACTTCGGCCTTGTCGAACAGGAAGTCGACCACCTTGTCTTCATACAGCGGGGCGCGCAGCTGGGCGGCGGCCATCGGTTCCGAGCGGATGTACTGGATGAAGCGCTCGCGGTCTTCCTCGCGGTACTGCGCGGCGGCCTGCTGGACCAGCATGCCCATTTCCTGCTGCGTGACCTCGACACCATTGGCCTGACCGATTTCGGACAGCAACAGGCCCAGACGCACGCGGCGTTCGG
>DAIQNP010000279.1:0-3788 GCA_036788335.1 Erythrobacter sp. | reverse complement strand
AGAAGCAGCCGCCAGAACCCCGCCGCGACCGGGCCGGTATCGGCCACCCGCACGAACCACGGCCCGATGGCGAGCGCCACGTTGCCCCCGAACAGCGCCAGCAGCAGCAGCCAGCTGGCCGGGCGCGCCGCGACGGGAACAAGTTTCTCTTGGGCCGCACCCTCATTTTCCATGCTTGCGCCCTAGCCTTGCCGCCGCCAAGTGGATAGCCAATCGCAACTGACACCCGAGGATTACCCACATATGCACGACATCCTGTTCCAGCCGCTCCAGATGGGGGCGCTCCACGCCAAGAACCGCATCCACATGGCCCCCCTCACCCGCGGGCGCGCGGCGGATCCGATGTTCGTGCCCAATGAGCTGATGGCGACCTATTACCGCCAGCGCGCGGGCGCGGGGATGATCCTGACCGAAGCGACCGGGATCAGCCGCGAAGGCCTCGGCTGGCCGAGCGCGCCGGGCATCTGGAGCGATGAACAGACCGAGGCATGGAAGGCCACCACCAAGGCCGTTCACGAGGAAGGCGGCCTCATCGTCATGCAGCTGTGGCATATGGGGCGAATCGTGCATCCGGTGTTTCTGGACGGTCAGCCGCCGGTCTCCGCCAGCGCCACCACCGCTCCCGGAGAAGCGCACACCCCGACCGGCAAGCAGCCCTATGCCGAGGCGCGGGCGATGACGCATGAGGACATCCAGCGCACCATCGCCGATTACCGCCGCGCGGCCGAAAACGCCAAGGCGGCGGGCTTCGACGGGGTGCAGCTCCACGGCGCGAATGGCTATCTGATCGACCAGTTCCTGCGCGATGGCACCAACCTGCGCACAGACGAATATGGCGGCACGCCGGAAAACCGCACCCGCTTCATGCGCGAAGTGCTCGAAGCGCTGATCGGCGTGTGGGGCGCGGACCGGGTCGGCATCCGCCTGTCGCCCAACGGCGATTCGCAAGGGACCGATGACAGCAACCCGGCAGCGACCTTCGGCGCGGCGGCCAAGGTGTGCGAAGACCTGGGCCTCGCCTTTGTCGAACTGCGCGAACCCGGCCCGGAAGGCACCTTCGGCCGCACCGACGTGCCCAAGCAGAGCCCGCTCATCCGCCAGATCTACACCGGCCCGCTGATCCTCAACAGCGACTATACCGCCGAGGAAGCCGTCGCCGATGTCGCAAGCGGCAAGTGCGATGCGGTGAGCTTCGGCCGCCCCTATATCTCCAACCCCGATCTGGAACAGCGGATCGCGGCGGGCGCGCACTGGAACCCGAACAAGGACGTGCCCAAGAGCTGGTACTTCCCGATTCCCGAAGGCTATGTCGATTACCCGACGCTGGAGGAGGAACAGGCGGAAGCCGCCGCCTAAGCCTACTCTTCGGTAGCCATATCAGGGGCCGGGGCAGCAGGCGCTGCTTCGGCCCCGTCGCTTCCGGGCGCAGCCCCGGCATCGGCACCGCCCGCTTCGCCCGATACCTCGGGCTGTCCGGCATCGACTTCGCCTGCCGAGAGACCGGCACGCCGGACCAGCGGCGGCGACTGCGATTCAAGCTGTTCGAGCGGGATCATCGCGTCGCTGATCGTGCCGCCCAGCACCTCGCCTGACGCTTCGCCGCCCTGCTGCACAGGCGCGGTTGCCGGCTCGTCGCAGGCGGCCGTAGCCAGCGCGAGGACAAGGAAAGGGGCAAGACGAAGAGCGCGGGTCATCCGCAAGCCTTTCGCGCAGGCCCGTCGAGCGCGTCAAGAAAATCCTGCGCCCGCGCCATCAGCGCCTCGTCCCATTGCTCCGCGCTGACCGACAGGCCGAGCCGTTCGAGGCTGGTGACCCCGTATTCAGCGATCCCGCAGGGAACGATCCCGCCGAAATGGGCAAGGTCCGGCGCGATGTTGACCGAAAAGCCGTGCATGGTCACCCAGCGCCGCACCCGCACGCCGATCGCGCCGATCTTGGCCTCGGTCCCGTCGATATCGCGGGTCCAGATGCCGACGCGGCCCTCGGCCCGCCAGCCGGTCACCCCGAAATTGCCCAGCGTTGCGATCACCCAGTCCTCGATGGCGTGGACGAAGCAGCGCACGTCCTTGCCACGCCGGTTCAGGTCGAGCACCAGATAGCCGACCCGCTGCCCCGGACCATGATAGGTGTAACGACCGCCGCGCCCGGCCTCGACCACCTCGAAGCGCGGATCGACCAGCTCGGCCGGATCGGCGCTGGTCCCGGCGGTATAGACCGGCGGGTGTTCCAGCAGCCACACCAGCTCCGCTGCCGACCCGGCCGCCACTGCCGCATTGCGCGCCTCCATGTCGGCCAGCGCCTGAAGGTAACCGACCGGAGCGGTCTCGCGCCGCCATTCGATCGGCGCAAGCGGTAAGGGGTTGGGAGCGGTGCTTGCCATGTCGCATCGGTGGGGGCATTGAGCGCAAGTATCAAGAGGCGAAGCAAGCAAGAAGCGCCCGCGTGCGCTTCACCGGGCGCAAGGCCCGCAGGGATCGAAAGACGCGAATGGCAAACACGAAACTCGACATGGGCAAGGCGTGGACCGAAGCGACCGCGCTGATCGGCGCCAATATGAACACGATCAGCGCGGTAGCGGGTTTGTTCTTTTTCCTGCCGTCCTTCGCGCTCGCGCTGTTCGCGCCCGAGCTGGTCAATCCGCCGCCCGCCGATCCTGTCCCCGGCAATGATCCGCAACTGGCACTGGAGGCGGCGGTGGCGCAGATGCAGGCAGTCTATGCCGACAACTGGGCGATCATGCTGGCGGTCACCGTCGCGCAGTTCATCGGCTCGCTCAGCCTGCTGGCGCTGCTGACCGATCGCGGCCGGCCGACCGTGGGCGAGGCGCTGCGGGCCGGGCTGAAAAGCATGCCTGCCTATCTCGCCGCGCAGATCCTGACGGTGATCGCCGCCAGCCTTGCGCTGGGCGTGCCGCTAGGGATCGTGGCTGCGGTCGCGCCTTCGGCTGTGGTGGTGCTGGTCGGCTTTCTGCTCGTGCTGGGGGGGGCCTATATCGTCATCAAGTTTTCGCTGATCGCCCCGGTGATCGCGATCGAGCAGGAACGCAATCCGATCGCGGCACTCAAGCGCTCGTGGAAGCTGACCAAGGGCAATTCGTTCCGGCTGGTGGCCTTCCTGCTGCTGCTGTTCCTGACCATCGGGATCATTTCGCTGCTGGTCAGCGGCGTGATCGGGCTGGTGTTGGCGGCGTTCAACCCGACGGTCGTGACGATCGGCAACGGCATCTTGAACGGGCTGGTCAATTCGGTGATTGCGGTGGTGTTCCTGGTGGTGTTCGCGGCGATCCACCAGCAGCTGGCCGGTCCTTCGGCGGAGCGGGTCGCCCAGACTTTCGAATAACGGCCGCCAATCCCCCGATGGCCGACACCGAACCCGCTCCGCAGCTGCCTACGTCGCCTGTTACCGCTGGCGCGATCCCGCCGTCGCGCATGGCGCTGCTGTTCACGGTGATGCTGGTGACCGCGGCGGGCAACACCGCAATGCAATCGGTGATGCCATCGATCGGCACCGCGCTGGGCGTGGCGGACGTTTGGATCAGCCTGGCCTATAGCTGGTCGGCGCTGCTTTGGGTGTTCTGCGCGCCGATCTGGGCGCGGCGTTCGGATCAGCGCGGGCGCAAGGCGATGATGGCGCTCGGGCTGATCGGTTTTATCGTCTCGATGGCGCTGTGCGGGCCGGCGCTGTTCTCCGGGCTGGCCACGCAGATTGTGTTCGGGGGTTGTGACGCTGAGACGGCCAGCTACTACAGCAAAGCCAGCGGGCAGGCGACCGAAAAATCCAGCCGCAAA
>DAIQNP010000278.1:0-3792 GCA_036788335.1 Erythrobacter sp. | reverse complement strand
CGACTGGTGCGTCACCTGCAAGGTCAACGAGAGCGTCGCGATCGAGCGCGAGGCGGTGCGCGAGGCCTTCGCCGCAGCGGGCGTTGTGACGATGGTGGGCGACTGGACCGTGCGCGATGCGAGCATCACGGCCTTCCTGTCAGAACAACGCGCGGCGGGCGTGCCGCTTTACCTGTGGTACGCACCGGGCGAGCCTGCGCCCGAGCAATTGCCGCAGGTGCTTACGCCGGACCTTTTGATAGGTCAGGTGACAACATCCCCCGGCACTCGGCCAGCAGCGTCCGTGGCAGTTCGCTCGGATTGAAGCGGACCAGGCCGGCGCCGGGCACGGTCGCGGTCACTTCGCGCGGGCCGGCGAACGGCTCCCACGCCTCGTCCATCGCGGCGCGCTCGCCCTGCCACAACCGGCGCCCGCCAAGATCGGTTGCGTCGACGGCGATCCGCCCGATCGCGCCATTGCCAATCAGCGCCAGCAGCGCGCCCGCGCCTTCGTCGGCAGCGGCATGGCGGGTGATCCTGAGCCGCGCATCCACCGCGCCGCCGTCCACGCATTCGAGCGCCATCAGCACCGGCTTCCCCGGCACGCCGTAAACCAGCCGTTCGGGTTGCGCGCTGGGTGCCCAGACCGCCAGCGTGGTGTCGGGCGAGGCGATGGGCGCGGACGGGCGCTCGGCCGGGGGCAGGATCGCCGCGCGCGCCACCGCCGCATCGGTCGGCGGCGGTTTGCACGCGCCCAGTGTTAGCAATCCTGCCAGCGCCGCGGCCCATTGTGAAATCTGTCCGCGCATCAGCGGTCGCGGATGAAGGCGCGGATATCGGCGCTGAGCTTGGCGCGGTCCTCGTCGCGGATATACATCATGTGGCCCGCATCGTAATATTGCCAGGTGATCCGGTCCTGCGGGATGCCGGTGCGCTTCAAGGAATATTCCGCGCCGAAGAACGGCGTGGCGAAATCGTAATACCCTTGCGCGTTGAACAATCGCAGCCCGCTGTTCTGCCGCATCGCCCGCCCGATCAGCGGCGCGATGTTGAGATAGGCGTTGCGCCCCCCGCTGCCGAGCGACCAGTCCCATTGCCCGCCGACATTGCCGATCGACTGGTATTGGCGATCCGTCCGATAACCCAGCGTCTCCCGCGTCCAGCTGTTGATCGCGGCGGTATAGCCTGCGTCGATGCCGTAGAAGCTCGGGTCGTTGTCGGGCGTCTCCCCGGCATTGTCATAGTCGCGCCCGGTGTAGCGCGAATCGAGCCGCCCGATGGTCAGCCCGCGGTCGCGCAGCAATTCCTTGTAGAAGCGCTGGTCGGTGACGCGCAGGTCGGCCTGTTCAAGGTATTCTTCTGACAGGCCGGTCAGGCGGGCGAGTTCGGCGCGCACGGTCGCGCGCTCGTCTGCGGGCAAGTCCTGACCCTTGAGCAGCGCGGTCGCATAAGGCCCGATGGCGAAGCGACGCGCTTCCTCGGCGATGGCCTCGACGGAAGGCGCCTGAACCTTGCCGTGGAAATAGGCCGCCGTCGCCATGTTGGGCAGCGCGACGACATAGGCCATCTCGTTCCCCGGTGTCGGCTCGCGCCCGGCGAAATCGAGGATGGTCGAAATCAGGATCAGCCCGTTGAGGCCAACGTCGTTGTAGGTGCTGCCTTCCAGTTCATCCACCACCATCGCGGTGCGGCTGGTGCCGTAGCTTTCCCCGCCGAGATATTTGGGGCTGTTCCAGCGGCCATTGTCGTTGAGCCAGCGCCGGATCACCGTGGCGACCGCGCGGCCATCCTGTTTCAGGCCATAGTATTTCTTGGGGTCGGTCCCTTGGGTCAGGTAGCTGAAGCCCGTGCCCGGCGGGTCGATGAAGACGAGGTCGGCGACATCGAGCAGGCTGTCCGGGTTGTCGAGCAGCGGATAGGGCGGGGCGCCGTCGTCGCGGGCATCGCCGGGGATCGCCACCCGCTTCGGCCCGAAGGCGCCCATCTGCAACCACACCGAACCCGAGCCCGGCCCGCCATTGTAGATGAAGAACACCGGGCGGGAGGGGTCGGCGGGGGTCTTGACATAGGAAGTGGTGACGATGACGGCTTCGGCCTTGCCCACCTCGTCGGTCAGGATGGTATCTGCGATGGTGGCGCGGTAAGCGACCCGCTGCCCGCCGAAGGTGCCGGCAAAGTCGCGGGTGCGGACCTGCGGTTCGGGGGCGGCGGGTTTCGCGGCCTCAGCCTTCGGCGCGGGCGCGTCCTGCGCGGCGAGGGGGCTGGCAAGGGCGGCGAGGGTGAGCGCGGCGAGCGCTGCCGGGAATCGCGGGTTCATGCGACCGTGGAGTGACAGGCTTGGGCGCGGGGTTCAAGTGTCGTGCGGTCAGGCGGCGCGGGGTGTGATCCGGTCAAGCTCGCCATTGAGCGCGCGTTTGGCGGTGCGGAGTTCGGCACTCGTCTGAAGCCGCCGGAAAAAGCCTTCCGACATGCGGAAATATCGCGACAGGCGCAGGTCGAGTTCGCCGTCGATCCGGGCCTTGCCGTCGATCATCGCTTGCAGGCGAGCAGGTTCTACCGCGATGGCCTGAGCCAAGGCAGGGGTATCGAGCTTCAGGGGTTCCATGAACTCCGAAACCAGCATTTCGCCCGCGTGGGGGATGTTCATCCAGTCCGAAGTGTCAGTGGTAATCGACGATTTCGACATTGCGCCTATCCCCTGATCAACTTGATCGATTGGCCCAATTGCGCTGCCTTTGTGGCAAATCTGGCATCGCAGGTAACGAGATCGCATCCTTCCCTGACGGCCAGAGCCAAGTAAATGCAATCTTTCAGAGGGTGACCGATTTGGATTGCTATCTCGGTAGCATGGCCAATCAATTTGGGCTCGGCTCGGCGTAGCGCCACCGCTTCACTGTCGAAAAGTGCAATCAAGCGCGCGAGCTCCCAGCCGTAGCGCGCATCTTCATCGCGTTGCGCGTTGATCTCCCGAACGAGTGCAGCGGCGACCTCAACGGCAAAAAGATCAGGTGCAATGATATTGCTGCGGTGCTCGATAAGGACAGCCAACGCATCGTCCGACCCTGCTTCGTCCAGAAACCACTTTACGCCAAGACTGGCATCGACAACGATCATAGACCGCGAATGGCATCAATGATCGCGACTGCATCCTCGCCATTGCGCGGCTTGATCGCATGCTTCTTTCTGAACTCGAGCAGTTCGGCGACCGCATGATCGGCGGTCAGGCGCTTGCGGTTCAACTCCGCAATCATCGCCCGAACCTGTGCCGAAGCCGAGCGATTGTTGGCCTTCGCCAGTTTGCGCAACGCTTCATAATCGGCATCGTCGATATCGCGAACGGTCAGAGTGGCCATTTGAATTCTCCTTGCATGCAATTTGCTAGCATAATTGCATGCATTCTGCAATCACTACGGCTTCCCGCCCATCTTCTTATACCGCGTTTTCCCGAACCGCGTCTTGCGCGTCCCCGGCTTGCCCTCGTTCGACCGTCCGACAATCGGCGCGCGCTTGTCGGGATCCGGGATTCCCAACTCATCCGCTTCCAGTCGCCGGATTTCGTCGCGCAGCCTGCCCGCTTCCTCGAACTCCAGATTGGCCGCTGCGTTGCGCATCCGCTTCTCCAAGTCCTCGATATAGCCGCGCAGGTTGTGGCCGACGAGGTTGTTGCGCTCCGGATCGCCGGTGTCGACCAGCACAGAATCCTGCGCCGCCGAGTGGGCAACAATATCGTGGATGTTGCGCTTGATCGTGGTCGGCGTGATGCCGTGCTCGGCGTTGTAGGCTTCCTGCTTGGAACGGCGGCGGTCGGTTTCG
>DAIQNP010000277.1:0-3833 GCA_036788335.1 Erythrobacter sp. | reverse complement strand
GCAGATGTCGGGGTGTTTGTGCTGGGCCAGCATTTTCGCCGCCGCGAAGCCTATACGCTCGATCAACGCATCGCCTTGCTCAAACTTTTGGTCGAGGTGGATATGGTGCCGCGCAGCGCATGGGCCTTGATGGTGCCGTTGTCGCTCAGTGTGCTGGCGCTGGGTGGATGGTGGGCGGTGCCGGTGTGGCTGTTATGGCCGGCCTGGGGCATCGGATTGTTCTGGCTGTGGCTGGTGTGGGATTCGCACCGTCACGACATGACCCCGCGGGCCGCGCGCAATCGCCGGATCGAAGGCTGGCTGCGCTGGGTGATCGGCGGGTTCTATCTGGGGCTGGGCGCCTATAGCCTGGCGGTCGGAGCGCCGCTCGCACCAACCTGGCTCGCGCTGAAGGCTTTGCTGTTCGGGCTGATCTTTGTCGCTGCCATCATGATTGATGTGACGTTCAAACCGGTCGGCGCGCAATTGACCGCCGTGCTTCAGCAGGGGTCGAGCGACGCCACCGAAATCCCGCTGCGCCGCACGATGGATCGCACGCGGGTGTGGGTTTGGGCCGTCTATCTGTTGCTGCTGATCACCGCGTTTCTTGGCAATGTAAAGCCAGCCTGACGTTACGTCACAGCCACACTTGCGGGGATAGTTTCATTTGCGAGACAAAATTTGTCTGGACAAATTTTTACGAGGCGACAAATCAAACAGCGACGGGAACCGGACACAGACGCGATCTGTGTCGTAGAGAGGGGTTAAAACATGAAGATCATTATGCGAGCCGCTTTGATGGCAGCCACCGCGATGACGCCGGGCGCGATCTTCGCCCAAGACGCTGTTGATGATGCCGCAGCCGAGGTGGCAGACGGCGCCGAACGGTCTGCCTTGTCGCCCAATGAAATCGTTGTGACTGCGCGCAAGACCGCAGAACGGCTTCAGGATGCGCCGCTGGCGGTGTCAGTGGTGACAGCTGACGGGATCGACCGGCTCGGCTTCAACAGCCTCACCGATCTGACCCGCGCGACCGCCGGCCTTGTGTTTGATGACAGTTTCGGGCGCGATGCCAACCGGCCCGTGATCCGCGGACAAGCCAACATCCTTGGCGATTCCGGCGTCGCCTTCTTCATCGACGGGATCTATTTCAACGGATCGATCGCCGATTACGACATCGACACGATCGAACGGATCGAGGTGGTCAAAGGCCCGCAAAGCGCGCTCTATGGCCGCAACACCTATTCGGGCGCGATCAACATCATTTCCAAGGTTCCCACTGATCGGTGGCGCGGACGGGTGCAGGCCGATGTGTCCGAAGGCATGGCTTACGACATCACCGCCAATATTTCCGGCCCGATCGCCCAAGGGCTCGGCATCATTCTGGGCGGGCGTTATTTCAAGAACGAAGGGCTGTTTACCAACCAGTTCGATGGCAGCCCGATTGGTGTTCAGGAAACGCAGTCCGGATTTGCCATGCTGAAATATGATGATGGCGGCGCGCTGCGCGTCAGCTTGCGCGGCAATTACAATCGCACCCGCGACGGCCAGCCGGCGATCTTTGCCACTGACGCCAATGACAATAATTGCCTGCCCGATAATGGCGCGCTGTATGGCGGGCGCGGGCGGTATTTCTGCGGCACGATCCGGCCCCGGCCGGTCAGCACTGACTTTACCGAACAGTTCGCAGGCGAATTTGTCGGCAATGCGATAGATACCTGGAATACCGGTCTTACGATCGATCTCGATCTGACCGACAATCTCACGCTGACTTCGCTCACGGGTTACAACAGCCGCGAATCCGTGCAGCGCACCGACGGCGATTATTCACCCAACAAGCTTCAACCGGTGATTTTCGCAGCTTTCCCCTTGGGAATTCCGCCAGCGCCGTTCGGATTTGCCAGCACCCAGCTGGATTTCTCGTTTTCCAACGAATCCAAGCGCACCGACTGGCAACAGGAATTGCGCCTGCAATATACCAGCGATCGCGCGCGGTTGCTGCTGGGCGGGTTCTACTGGAATCAGGACAGCAATTCGACCGATAACCGCAATCTTCCGCCGGGCGCTCAGGCCGAAGCCAACGCAAACATGATCGCGGCCCGGCAAGCGCGCTGCGCGGCCAGCCCGATCTGCGCATTTCCGTTTCTGGGCGGGCCGTTCCCGCTGGGAACGCTGACGGAAAGCCGCAACAATTCGGTCGACAATATCCGCAACATCGCGGTGTTCGGTTCGGTGTCCTATGATCTGACCAACAACCTGTCGATCAGTGCCGAAGCGCGCTATCAGGAAGAACGCATCCGCACTGTCGCACAGACCGCGACGGTTTTAGCCGGCAATATCGGCGCGCCTGTTTCGGCCGAAGCGACTTTCAAGCAGTTCCTGCCGCGCGTCACGTTGGATTATCAGGTAACGCCCGACAATCTGCTGTATGCCGTTTATGCCGAAGGCCAGAAGCCGGGCGGTTTCAATGGCCCGTCAGCAATCGCGGTGGGCCGCACCACATTTGACGCCGAAAATGTCGAATCCTATGAAATCGGTTCGAAAAACACCTTCCTCAACGGCGCTTTGCTGGTCAATCTGGCGCTGTTCCACAACAACATCACCGGATACCAGTTGACCCAGCCGGTGCAGGTGATCCGGCCCCCGCTGGCACCCGAAATCGTCAGCGCGATCAACAATGCAGGCGATGTGCGGATCAATGGGTTTGAACTGGAACTGCTTGTCCGGCCAAGCCGCGAACTGACCTTCACCGCCAATTATGCCTATGCCGACAGCCGTTTCCGGCGTGGGTTTGACGAAAATCAGGGCGTGCTGAACGATGTGGCCGATGATGGGCTGGTCAATTGTTCGACCGGCGATCAATTCCCCGATCAGGCCGGATGCACATCGTTGTTCGGTGATCTGACCGGGCTGCAATTGCCGCGCGCGCCGCAGCACACCGTGTTTGTCGACCTCGATTACCGCCGCGATATCGGCAATTCGGGCTGGCAAGCGTTTGCGGGGATCAATGCCTATCTGTTGTCGAGCAATTTTGCGCAGGTGCACAATCTGGCCGAAACCGGGGATTCGGTGATTTCCGATGTCCGGCTGGGCGCGCAGAACGGCAATTTCCGGGTGCAGTTCTATGTCCGCAACCTGTTTGACGAAGGCGCGGTGAACCAGTTGATCCGCTATGCCGATGCCAACCGCGATCTGCGCCGTAACTTCATCGCCGGCCTGCGCCCGCCGCGCCGGTTCGGGGTGATTGCCGAAGTGCGGTTCTGAAGCGCCTCTCTCCCAGGGGGAAACGCGGGCGGGGGAGAGCGATCTCCTCCGCCCCTTTTTTGTGCGCGTCAGCTGCGGGTGAGGATCATCTGCGCGGCGCGTTCGGCACTTTCCAGCGCGCCTTCCATCCCTTGGGCGACGGGGCCGAAATGCTCGCCTGCAAAATGCAGGGTGCTGCCCTGCCACCGGATCGCGGCAGCAAGGCTGGCGGCTTGGCCGGTGCCGATATGGTGATAAATGCCGCGCGCGTGCGGATTGGCCTGCCAAGAAAACAGGTGCACCCCGATGATCTGGCCGCGGGCCGATGGCCGGATGCTTTCGATCAAGGGGATCAGCGTGGCGGAGCCACGTTCTTCGCCCATCCGGTCAAGCGCGTCGGCCCCTGCACCAAACGTCCATAGTTTCAGCATCGGGGGATCATCGCCCAGCACATAGATGCGCCCGATCAGCGGGTGATCGCTCCAGATAGTGTCAGCCGCGCCATCCTCGCGCCAGAAGGTGCTGCGCGCCGTGATATAGGCAAAGGTGGCGCGGGTATAAGGCAGCGCGGCAATCATTTCGGCGACCGGCGGGGGCAGATCAGCGGCAAT
>DAIQNP010000276.1:0-3848 GCA_036788335.1 Erythrobacter sp. | reverse complement strand
AGGATCGACAAGACGACATGGCATCACGCGCCGATAACATCGCGAGCAATCTCAACCTGGGCAATTTTGCCCAGGCGACCGAATTGCGCCAGCGCATCTGGTTCACCATCGGCGCGCTGATCGTCTTCCGCTTTCTCAGCTTCGTGCCGCTGCCGGGTGTGAATCCGCTGATCTTGGGCGACCTGTACGATCAGGCGCGCGGCGGGATCCTTGACTTGTTCAACACATTTTCGGGCGGCAGCCTTGAACGCATGAGCCTCATTGCGCTCGGCGTGATGCCCTATATCACCGCCTCGATCGTGGTGCAGATGGCCTCGGCGCTGCACCCGACGCTGGCTGCGCTGAAGAAAGAGGGCGCGAGCGGGCGACAGAAGCTCAACCAGTACACCCGCTATGGCGCGGTACTGCTATGCGCGATCCAAGGCTACTTCCTCGCCGTCGGGCTGGAGAGCTTTGCCGCGCAGAGCGGGCTTCAGGCCGTGGTCAACCCCGGCTACCTTTTTCGCATAGGCGCGGTCATCAGCCTGGTAGGCGGGACCATGTTCCTGCTGTGGCTGGGCGAACAGATCACCAGCCGCGGGATCGGCAACGGCGTGTCGTTGATCATCATGGCCGGGATCGTCGCCCAGTTCCCGACCTTTGCCACCAACCTGTTCGAGGGCGGCCGCACCGGGGCGATTGCGCCGGCGATCATCATCGCCTTCATCGTCATGGTGGCGGTCCTGATCCTGCTGATTTCCTTTATGGAGCGGGCTCAGCGTCGCTTGTTGATCCAGTACCCGAAGCGCGCGACCCAGCGCGGCATGATGCAGGCGGACCGTTCGCACCTGCCGCTCAAGATCAACACCGCAGGCGTGATACCGCCGATCTTCGCCAGCTCACTGTTGCTGCTCCCGCTGACGATCTCGCAATTCGCGGGCAGTTCGGTCGACACCGACAGCGCCTATGGCAACGCGATCGTGACGCTGAACCAGTACCTTGCGCACGGGCAGCCGATCTACATGCTGCTCTATGCCATCGGCATCATCTTCTTCTGCTTCTTCTATACCGCTGTGGTGTTCAACCCGGAAGAGACCGCTGACAACCTCAAGAAGAATGGCGGCTTTATCCCCGGCATTCGTCCGGGCAAGCGCACAGCTGACTATCTTGAATATGTGCTGACCCGCATCACCGTTGTCGGCGCGGCCTATCTGACGCTGGTTTGCGTGGTTCCGGAATACATGATCGCCCAGACCGGCATTCCGCTGTTCCTCGGCGGCACCTCCTTGCTGATCGTGGTCAATGTCACGGTCGACACCATCAGTCAGGTCCAGTCGCATTTGCTGGCCCACCAGTACGGCGATCTGATCAAGAAGGCCAAGCTCAAGGGCCGAATGCGCTGAGATCATACATAAGTCGACTTGACGGGCTTGCGCGCATGGTTGAACCCGCAAGTCCGTTACCAAGCCCAGGGCGCAGAACCCGGGCGACTGAGGGGGATTGCCTGTGAACATCATTCTTCTTGGCCCCCCCGGCGCGGGCAAGGGCACGCAAAGCGCAGGGCTGGTGGAACGGCACGGGATGCGGCAGTTGTCCACCGGCGACATGCTGCGCGCGGCGGTCAAGGCCGGCACGCCGGTCGGGCTCAAGGCCAAGGAAGTGATGGAGCGCGGCGAGCTGGTGTCGGACGCCATCGTTTCCGACCTGATCGATGCCGAACTGTCCGCGAGGGGTGCGGACACAGGTGCGATCTTCGACGGCTACCCCCGCACTGCCGCGCAGGCCGATGCGCTCGACGCGATCCTCGCGCAGAATGGCCGCACGCTGGCGCATGTGATCGAGCTCGAAGTCGACGAGGATGCACTGGTCGAGCGGATCACCGGGCGGTTTTCCTGCGCCAATTGCGGCACGCTTTATCATGACACCGCCCACCCTCCCAAGGTCGAGGGCGTGTGCGACAGCTGCGGTAGCACCGAGTTCAAGCGGCGTCCCGATGACAACGAGGACACCGTGCGGATGCGGATGCAGGAATATCGCGCCAAGACCGCCCCGATTCTGCCCGGTTACGAAGCGCGCGGGATCGTGACCCGCGTCGATGGCATGGCTGCGATCGATGTGGTTGCAGGCGCGATCGACGCAATATTGGCCAGCTGATCCGGCGCAGGGCAGGGGGCCTCGCGGGTTCCGTGCATCGCGTCATGATCCGGGGAGTTCAGACCTGATGCGACGTTTCCTGCGAACCGCTTTCGCGTTCCTGCTGGCCGGAGCTGCGCTCCCGTTATCGCCCGCTGCTGCCGAAACTGCGCCGCTGGGCGAACTCGGCTTTGTTTCGCGCCATCAGGCGGTGGTCTCGGCAACGCCCAGGGATGTGTGGCTGGCGCTGATATCGCCGTCGGACTGGTGGCAGGCGGAACACACCTGGTCAGGCGACGCAAGGAACCTGACGCTGACCCCGCAGGCAGGCGGGTGCTTCTGCGAGACCATTCCCGAGGTCGACGAGCCGGGCCGCTTCACGCTGCAAGGCAGTGTCGAGCACATGCGCGTGATCCAGGCCTATCCCGAAGCCGCGATGCGGCTGCAAGGCGCGCTCGGCCCGCTCCAGAGCGAGGCGGTGACGGGCGTGCTCACGATTGTCATTTCGGAGGCGGACAACGGTACCCGCATCGTGTGGGAATATGTCGTCGGCGGCGCGATGCGATATGACGTGCCGGTGATCGCGCGTGCGGTCGACGGGGTGATCGGGTTGCAGTTGACGGCGCTTGCCGAACTGCTGGGGGCGGTGGAAACGCCGGCGCTTGGCGGCGCGGTTCCTGCTCGATCCGAGACCCAGGCGGACCCCGGACCGTCCGCCACGCCCCGATCCGAGCCGCCCGAGGTGGAGGCCGAGCCTGCGCCCAAGGGCCCAACGGTCGACGAGGCCTTTGGCGATCTCACGATCGGGCCGGAGGCCTGATCCGGCCACCTGATCCGAAAGCGGAGCCGGCCGGCGCGCCTTTGCGGGGATGGGCAAGAATCGCTTTTGACGCGGAACGCGCTGCGGTGTATCCACTGGGTGCGTCAAATGCAGCGCGGATGCTCCTGCGGGGCTATCCGCCGCTATTCGCGATGGTTGCGGTTGACCCCGTGACCGAATCACCCTATGCGCGCCCTTCATTCGACATGCTCGAACCGAGTTCGGCAGGCATCGCCGTTGTGCGTGCCGACCGGACTTTTTGCCGTTTTGGCCGGATCACGGTTCGGCAGGCAGCGGCGGGCAGGTCGGTGATGAGCGTTGAGATAGGGTAGCCTTTTGGCGCAGACCCTGTGGAGCATGGAGAAGTAAGTGGCTCGTATTGCCGGGGTGAACATCCCCACCAACAAGCGCGTGATCATCGCGCTGACCTACATTCATGGTATTGGTCGCACCACCGCCGTCCAGATCGCTGACAAGCTCGGCATTGCGCATTCTGCCCGTGTGCAGGACCTCACCGATGAGGAAGTGCTGCGGATCCGCGAAACCATCGATGCCGATTTCGCAGTCGAAGGCGATCTTCGCCGTCAGACCGCGATGAACATCAAGCGGTTGATGGACCTGCGCGCCTATCGCGGCCTGCGTCATCGTAACGGCCTGCCCGTTCGCGGCCAGCGCACCCACACCAACGCCCGTACCCGCAAGGGCAAGGCCAAGCCCATCGCGGGCAAGAAGAAGTAAGCTGGAGCTTCGGCTTCCACGCTTTTTCCTTCTGACGAGCTAGAGGACAACAAACGATGGCACGCGAACCAGGCCGTATCCGGCGCCGTGACAAGAAGAATATCAGCAGCGGCGTTGCGCATATCAACGCCAGCTTCAACAACACCATGATCACCATCACCGATGCACAGGGCAATGC
>DAIQNP010000275.1:0-3880 GCA_036788335.1 Erythrobacter sp. | reverse complement strand
GCCAGCGGTACGCCGCCGCTTCAATCGAACGAGTAAGCCAGCTCGAAACTGCCCCAGCGCCGTCCGCCCAGAACCAGCGGGACATAGACGTTGCGCACCACGTTGTAGGTCTTCCCGTCGCCCTCCTGGCGATAGACCGCCATCATGTAAGGCGCGGTGCTGGCCTTGGCCTTGCGGTCGATCGGCTCCAGCATCACCCGGCCGTTGCGGCAATATTTGGTGTCGTGCGTGACATCGCCGGTCGGCGTGCGCGAACGGTCGGTGAGGTGGGTCGGCAGGAAGCCGTTCATGTCGGTGCAGGCCGCCGCCATGACGCGCGCGTCGCTGGCCTTCGCGCGGTCGAGGAAGGGGCGCCATTCGGCGTGCGCCCACTCGGTCAATCGGGTGCGGAACAGCGGCGGATTGGTCCCCGGCACCGGTACGTAATCGCTGTCGAACAGCGCGCCCATGTCGATTGCGCCCGATTTGAGCGCCGCCTCGGTATGCGCGGCGAGGGACTGAGCGAATTCCTGTGCCTGCGTCACCATCGCGCTGTCTTCGGGGCTCAGCCCGGCCTGCACGATCCGGTCGAACATCTCGCTCGCGGTCAGTTCGAGCTCTTCCATCCGCTTGTGCGCGCCATGAAGCTGGTCCTCGTTGCCACGCGCGGCGCTGTCATAGCTGGTGAGCACGCGCTGCACCTTGTCGACATGGCCGCTGATGGTACCGGTCGAACGGGCGATGACATCGTTCTGCTTGTCGACCTCCTCGACCAGATCGCCGACGCTGGCGATGGTGCTTTCGATCTGCGCGACCGAGGCCTTGGCATCGTCGCTGGCTTTCGAGCCGGCCTCGATCCGCCCGATCACCACGGCTGCTTCGGACCCCAGCGCGTCGATCGTATGGGCGATTTCCTCGGTCGCCTTGCGGGTGTCGTTGGCGAGGCTTTTGACCTCGGCCGCCACCACCGCGAAGGTCCGCCCGGCATCGCCCGCGCGCATCGCCTCGATCGTGGCATTGAGCGCGAGGATATTGGTCGTCTCGGCGATATTGTCGATGTCCTGCGCGCTGCGGCGCACCTGCTCCATCGCGGCGGAAAAGCTGGTGACGTGCTGGCCGAGCGTTTCCACCAGATCGATCAGCGAGGCGATCTGGCCGAGCGATGACTGGATCAGCGCGGTGCCTTCATTGAGCCGCTCGATCGCGCGTTCGGACAGCAGCCGCGCCTCGTCGCTGGCCTGCGCGACCTTGCCCTGATCGGTCTCCAGCGCGGTGACCGTTTCGCGAAGCGCCTCGTGTTCTTCCCGGAGCGAGCGCGAGGAACGGATCACCGCCTCGACCACGCCGGCCACATCGGTGCAGCCTACGGTCACGGCCCCGCAGCTTTCCGGGATCATCCCCAGGGCCTGTGCATTGGCGGTGTCGATTGCGATCGGCTTCATGGCTGCGTCCCTGTTCCGGGCATGTCGGCCCCCCGAACGCCCCTTGCCGCGACGATAGGGTGAGCGTGGTTACCGCAGAGTAAACGCCAGCAATGATCCTGCGCTTTTGCGCATGATTTTGTCCCGCGCCGAAAATACCTCAGAGAATGTACGAAATTTCGTATTCGCCCCAACGCCGTCCGCCGATCATCATTGGCACGCTGACCAGGCGGACCACGCGGTAATGCTCCCCGTCGCCTTCGAAGCGATAGGCCGCCATCGAGTAGGGCTTGGTCGACTGCTTCACCCACTTGTCGAACGGCGTGATGATGATCCGGCCGTTGCGGCAATATTGCAAATCGTGGGTATAGTCGCCGGTCGGTCGGCGGCTGCGGTCCGACAGGTGGGTCGGTATGAAGCCGTTGCGGTCGTCGCAGACCGTGGCGATGATCGAGGAATCGCGCTGCGCCGTGCGGTCGAGCAGCGGCTGCCATTGCCGGTCGGCCCAATCCGAAAAGCGCGTCCTGTAAAGCTGCGGATTGGTGCCGGGCACGGGCTGGTAATCCTCGTCGTACAGCTGGCCCATCGTAAGCGATCCGTCGGCCAGCCCCGCCTCGGCCAGCGCCACTGCCTCCCTGGCGGCATCCTGCGCGAGCTCCGCAAGCTCGCTGTCGCGCGGGGAAAGACCCGCATGGACGATGTGATCGAACATCTGGCAGGAACGGTCTTCGAGCGATCCGACCTTGCCGTGCACCGCGGTCAGCTTGGCCTCGTCCTCGTGGCTCGCGCGCTGGAAGTCTTCGAGCACGTCGTGGACGCGGTTCACATGGCTGCTGATCGTCCCGGTCGATCGGGTGATCTGTTCGTTCTGGCGGTCGACATCATGCACCAGATCGACCACTCCGGTGATGGTCTGCTTGATCGCATCGATCGACGCGCGCGCCTGATCGCTGGCCTGCGCGCCTTCGCGAATGCGGGCGATGACCTGTCCCGCTTCGGTTTCGAGCGCGTTGATGGTTGCGGCGATTTCCTCGGTCGCCTTGCGGGTGTTGCCGGCCAGCAGCTTCACCTCGCCCGCGACCACCGCGAAGGTGCGCCCGGCGTCGCCTGCGCGCATCGCCTCGATCGTGGCATTGAGTGCGAGGATATTGGTCGTCTCGGCGATATCGTCGATGTCCTTGGCCGAACGCTGGACCTGCGACATGGCGGCGGCAAAGCCGGTGACGTGATCCGACAGCGCCGCGACCATCGCCAGCAATTCGGCGATCCGGTCGAGCGAGCTTTCGATCTGCCGCGTGCCGGAACTCAGCCGCTTGATCGCTTCGGCCGACAGCAGCCGGGCCTCGTCGCTGGCTTCGAGCACGCGCTGCTGATCTGCCTCCAGCGCGGCGACAGTGCTTGCGAGCGCGCGATGTTCGTCCCGCAGGGCGGCCGATGAATCGATCACCTGTTTGACGATACCGGCGACATCGCTGCACCCCACGACCACTTCGCCGCAGCTCGATGCGATGGAGTCGGTTACGGGTGCTGCGGCACCGATGTTCTGTATGCCCATCCCAAACTCCCCCAAGCTCTTCCCCGCCTTAGGTAGCGATACCACGAGTATGGTTAAAGAAGTCTTATCGCCTTCGGTCGATTTCGGCTGTTGGCAAGTCGGCTCGCCTTGCGCTACGCCGCCGTCATGTTCTTCAATTTCATCGACGAGCTGCGCAGCGCCGGGATCGGTGCCAGTTTCAAGGAGCACCTCACGCTGCTGGAGGCGCTCGACCGGGACGTGATCGATTCCACGCCCGAGGCGTTCTACTACCTCTCCCGCGCCACCTTCGTGAAGGATGAAGGCCTGCTCGACCGGTTCGATCAGGTGTTCCACAAGGTGTTCAAGGGGATCATGTCCGATTACGGCCAGAACCCGGTCGACATCCCCGAAGACTGGCTGAAAGCCGTCGCCGAAAAGTTCCTCAGCCCTGAGGAAATGGAGAAGATCAAGGCGCTGGGCGACTGGGACGAGATCATGGAGACGCTGAAGAAGCGGCTCGAGGAACAGGAAAAGCGCCACCAGGGCGGCAACAAGTGGGTCGGCACCGGCGGCACCAGCCCGTTCGGCAATTCAGGCTACAACCCCGAAGGCGTGCGCATCGGCGGCGAGAGCAGGCACGGCAAGGCGATCAAGGTCTGGGAAAAGCGCGAGTTCAGGAACCTCGACAACACCAAGGAACTCGGCACCCGCAACATCAAGATGGCGCTGCGGCGGCTCAGGCGCTTCGCCCGCGAAGGCGCGCAGGACCAGTTGGATATCGACGCCACGATCAAGGGCACGGCCAAGCAGGGCTGGCTCGACATCCACATGCGCGCCGAGCGCCGCAATGCGGTGAAATTGCTGTTGTTCCTCGATGTTGGCGGATCGATGGACCCGTTCATCAAGCTGGTCGAGGAATTGTTTAGCGCCGCCACCAGCGAATTCAAGAACATGGAGTTCTTCT
>DAIQNP010000274.1:0-3881 GCA_036788335.1 Erythrobacter sp. | reverse complement strand
TGACCTGCAACTCGGGTGAAGGCACGGCGAAGATCGCCATGAACGGCACGGTCACACCCACCTCGTCGGATTTCACCGCCACCACCGCGCTCAAATTCGAAGGCATGGGCGAAGGCGAGATGACGTTCACCGCAAAGCATGAACGGATCGGCGAATGTCCGGCCCCTTAGGCCGCGACTAGGGGGCGGCCCGAATGTGACACTTCAGGGAACATTCAGCCGGGCGGCTCTTTTAAAGAGAATATGCTTCCCCGTCGTCTTGTCCCCGAACTGTCCCAGATTTCCGCGCAATTCGCCGCGGCGGGGAGCGGTGCGCGGCAGGCGTTGAGCGAATCCGAATTCGCCCGCCGCGTCGCGCTGGCCCGCGAACATTACCCCGAAGACGAAGCCGGTCGTCCGCGGCTCGTTCGATTGCTGCGCGAGCTGGATGTGCTGGTCGAGCCCTTTCGCCGCCCGTTCCGCAAGGTCGAGGTGACCACTACCGTCAATCCGCAGGTGGTGATGATCCTGCCCGGCTTCTTCGCCCATCCGGCGCGCCTGAAGCATCTTGCCCGTCATCTGGAACGCGCCGGGCATCGCACCAAGCGCTGGGGCCAGGGCTTCAACTGGGGCCCGGACGCGGCGCTGTTCGGTTTCCTCGAAGACCGGCTGCTCGCGCTCCATGCCAGCAGCGGGCGCAAGGTGGTGCTGATCGGCTGGAGCCTGGGCGGCATCTACGCGCGCGAACTCGCCAAGCTGCAACCGCAGGC
This sequence comes from Erythrobacter sp., assembly GCA_036788335.1. Classification (GTDB taxonomy): domain Bacteria; phylum Pseudomonadota; class Alphaproteobacteria; order Sphingomonadales; family Sphingomonadaceae; genus Erythrobacter. The sequence goes on along the minus strand of DAIQNP010000274.1, from coordinate 3,133 downwards.
GGTGGCCAAGGTGATCACGATGGGGTCGCCCTTTTCGGGCAACATCCGCGCCAACAATGTCTGGCGTTTCTATCAGTTCGTGACCGGCCACCGGGTCGACAGTCCGCCGGTCGAGGTCGAGCTGGCGGTCAAGCCGCCGGTCGAAACCGTTGCGTTGTGGAGCGCGAACGACGGCGCGATCGCGCCGCGCTGCGCGGCGGGCCGTCCGGGTGAGCGCGACCGTGCCATTCGCGTGCGCTCGACCCATCTCGGCTATACCTACGATCCCGAGGTGGTTCAGGCGCTGCTGGGCGAACTCGAGATTACCCGCTGACCCGGCCCGGCGCAGCCATATTGCGCTAATTCGCCGCAGCGCTTTTCTTTTGCGAAAGCGCGGTTACATTGCTGCAGTGCATTCTTTCGGGCACACATTCGGGCACACACATCCGGCCACGTATCAGGTCGACGCGGGGGTCAATGCACGCAGGGCGCAGCAATTTCGACGAGATGTTCGACGGCAACGGCGCGACCCGTCCGGCCTACGACGAATATTGCCGCTGGTATGACGAGCAGCCCGGCGACGTGATGCGGCGCAAGAACCGCGAAGCCGACGATACCTTCCGCCGCACCGGCATCACCTTCAACGTCTATGGCGAGGATCAGGCAGAGGAACGGCTGATCCCGTTCGACATGGTCCCCCGCATCATCACCGCAGCCGAATGGCGCCGGCTGTCGCGCGGGATCGAACAGCGGGTGCGGGCGCTCAACTCGTTCCTGTACGATCTCTACCACCGACAGGAAATCGTGCGCGCCGGGCGCCTGCCCGAACGGTTGCTGTGCAACAATGATGCCTGGCTGACCAACATGGTCGGCTTCACTCCGCCGGGCGGGATCTACACCCACATCGTCGGGATCGATCTGGTGCGCACCGGGCCGGACGAATTCTATGTGCTGGAAGACAATGCCCGCACCCCGTCGGGCGTGTCCTACATGCTGGAAAACCGCGAGACGATGATGGGGATGTTCCCCGATCTGTTCAGCCGGATCGCGGTGGAGAGCGTGTCGAACTATCCGCGCCGCCTCGCCCGCAGTCTGGCCGCCTGTGTCCCGCCCGCCTTTGCCGGCGGCAAGCCGACGGTTGCGGTGCTGACGCCGGGAATCTTCAATTCGGCCTATTACGAACACGCCTTCCTGGCCGACCAGATGGGCGCGGAACTGGTCGAGGGCACCGATTTGCGGGTGGTCGATGGCCGGGTGCAGATGCGCACCACCAGCGGATACAAGCCGATCGACGTGCTCTATCGCCGGGTCGACGACGACTATCTCGACCCGCTGACCTTCCAGCCCGATTCCGTGCTGGGCGTGCCGGGGATCATGGATGTCTACCGCGCCGGCCGGATCACCATCGCCAATGCGCCGGGCACCGGGGTGGCCGACGACAAGGCGATCTATTCCTTCATGCCCGACATCGTCGAATTCTATACCGGCGAAAAGCCGCTGCTGCCCAATGTCCAGACCTGGCGCTGCGCCGACAAGGACAGCCTGGCCTATGTGCTCGACAACCTGGCCGAACTGGTGGTCAAGGAAGTGCACGGATCGGGCGGTTACGGGATGCTGATCGGGCCGACATCGTCCAAGCGCGAAATCGCCGCTTTTCGCGAAAAGCTGGTGGCGCGGCCCGACAATTACATCGCCCAGCCGACGCTGGCGTTGTCGACCTGCCCGATCTTCACCCGCGCCGGGCTGGCCCCGCGTCATGTCGACCTGCGCCCCTTCGTGCTGGTCAGCCCCGAAGGGATCGACATCACCCCCGGCGGGCTGACGCGGGTGGCGCTGAAGAAGGGATCGCTGGTGGTGAACTCGTCGCAGGGCGGCGGGACCAAGGATACCTGGGTGCTGAAGGACTGATATGCTGGGCCGGACCGCCAACGGGTTGTTCTGGATGTTCCGCTATCTCGAGCGGGCCGAGAACACTGCGCGTCTGCTTGAAGCGGCGCTGCGGATGGCGCTGACCCGCGACCTCGTTACCGCCGAAGAGGAATGGCGATCGGTGATCGCGACGCTCGGCCAGCAGCGATTATACGAGGCCGCGCATGATGGGTACGACGGGCTGTCGGTCTGGAACTTCGTGCTGCGCGGGGCCACCAATCCCGCCAATGTCCGGGCCATGTTCGGCGCGGTCCGCACCAATGCCCGCACCGCGCGCACCAATATCTCGAGCGACGTGTGGGAAGCGGTCAACGAAAACTGGATGAAGCTCGACAAGCTGCTTGCCCGTCCGGTCACGCAGGCATCGGTGGGCGAGGTCATCACCGCCATCCGCCGCGCCGGCACGCAGGTCCACGGCGCCTTCGACGGATCGATCCTGCGCGACGAAGGCTACCACTTCGCCCGCGCCGGCACCTTCATCGAACGCGCCGACAGCACGGCGCGCATTCTCGACATGAAGTATTTCCTGCTGCTGCCCTCATTGTCCTATGTCGGGTCGAGCCTCGATACCGGGCAGTGGGAACAGGTGCTGCGCTCGGTCGCCGGGGCGCGGGCCTACAGCTGGCTGAATGCCGGGCAGATCGAAGCGCGCGGGATCGTCGAATTCCTGGTGCTCGACGACCGTTTCCCGCGCAGTCTCGCCTTCTGCCGCACCGCGCTGCGTGACAATCTGGCCGCGCTCGCACGGATGCACGGAGCCGAAGGCCGCAGCAATGCGTTGATGCGCGAGGCCGACAACCGCATCACCCTGATGTCGGTCGAGCAGGTGTTCGATCAGGGATTGCACGAATTCCTGGTCGATTTCCTGGCTCGCAACGCGTCCATCGCCGAGGCGATTGCGCAGGATTACCGGTTCCACGCATGAGGCGCGCCCGATGAGCACCATGAGACTGTCGATCCGCCACACCACCCACTACGCGTTCAGCGATCCGGTGGTGCACGCGCTCCAGCGGCTGCGGCTGACCCCCAAGGCGACGCAGGGTCAGCGCATTCTGGACTGGGAGATGACGTTCGATCACGCCGTGCCCGAACTCCAGTACGACGACCAGCATTTCAACACGGTCACGCTGGTCGGGGTCGAGGCCGATACGCGCGAGGTGACGGTGACCTGCGCCGGTACGGTCGAGACCGACGACAATGCCGGGGTGATCGGCCGCCATTCGGG